>NZ_JAUBOZ010000086.1:0-33796 GCF_036700475.1 Microcoleus sp. T2B6
TTCCGTTTCAGCGTAAGGGTTCGCGAATGACGCACCCTACTAGCCTCGTTACTGGTTTAAATGCTCCACAGCTTACAAGTTCCAAATACTACCGCTAGGCCAGCGTACCTCTTACCAATTTTTAAGTTCGAGTATCGGAAGCGCCAAGATTATAAGAAACTTTTGACGGCTCAACTGTTACTACTTCCGAAATAGATTGTTCTGCCGCTACCTCTAAAGTTGGCAGTGGTAGATGCTTCATTTCCCAAACTTTCAGCAAAATTAGATATTCATAAAAAGCTTGCAGCGTGCACCAAGCCAATCCTGCTTGGCCGTCAAGAAATCCGCCCAGTAAAATATACATATAGAAAAAGCGCACCACAGGCCGCAAAGGCAAGCGCAAAGAAAAATCTTTCAAAGCGCGACGCCTTTCCACCTCCGATGCGCCAAACAATAAATCCCACCAATTTACTTGACCGGCTTCTAATTGACGGAGAGTTTCAGCCGCCTCGTCATTCGAGTAGCGGTTGTGCTTTTCAATCCAGCGGGAAAGACCTTTGCTGCAAGTATAGTGAGGGTAAGTTTCCTTCAAAAAGTGAGTAGGCCCGTTGCAGACTTCCCGTTCAGTGTGACCGTAGTCAGTAAACCACACTCGGTCTTTGCGAAAGAGACGCATTTGATAACGGGGATATTGAGTGCTGCGACGAATCCAGCGCTCCATAAATATTACTTTTTCAGCTACGTAATAGCCGATATATTCTTGACTTTCGATCGCCTTTAAGCATTCAGCAAACAGTGCAGGCGTCATCCGCTCGTCAGCTTCGAGGATGTAAACCCATTCGTACTTGCACGGGACTTCTTGGAGCATCCAAGTCCGCTGGCGTCCGTGAGTTTCAAAGCGGTGCTGCACTGTTTGCACGGCATAGTTCTGAACAATCTCAAGGGTGCGATCGGTGCTGAAAGAATCAACTACAATGATATCGTCACAAAGCAGTGCAGATTCAATGCAAGCGGCGATATCAATCTCTTCGTTGTAAGTCAGAATATAAATTGAGAACATTCCCAGCTTTGAGTAAGGGCAAACTATTGGGTAAACAAACTATTTCTCAGGGATGTCTCGACCAGCGCGATCCCTGCCAGCGCTGGTCAATTTTTGCGGCGGCCGAACCGCAGAATTCCCATACTTCTCAATCCCGTCCAACCAACAGTAATGTAGCCTATCGCTAACAACAAACTGTTGATTCCCGTCTGCAAACTCGAATTTCTCGATCGAGTTCTTAACTCTTTCTCTTTTTGTTGCTTGCGGGTGCGAATCTCGTTGCGAGCTTGAGTGGGAAGTGATTGAGCTTGCTGTTCCAGGAACTTGTCGAGGGCTTTCGGGTCATTTTTCGACTCCTCAAGCACAGCTTTCAATTCCTTGGGAACCTCTGGACTCTTGAGTGCTTGTTGCAGCTTCCCGTCGTCTTGCAGCAGCGCCCCTATCTGGCTGCGACGCTCGCTTTTGAGCTGTTCTACCTGAGCTTTAAATTGAGGGCTTTTAAGTTGTGCCTCAAGCTGACCTTCCGCTTGTCCCGCTTCTTGATCGACTTGAGCCAGAGCATCCTTGAGTTCCAAACGAGTATTGTTGAGGTGAACGGGAACCAGAGATAGGTAAACTAGACCTAACAAGCTGGAAATCAACAGCGCCCAGAATCGCAAGTCCAGCCAAACGTTGCGTCGCTCAATAGAGACTCCACTGCTGCTGTCAACCCAAAAGCCAGTCATCAGGAGGGCGATACCGATCAAAGGAATAATGCCCTTGTCAACTATCTGAGTTGCAGCAGTCAACTGCCAGCCTCGATTGAGAAGGTCTGAAGTTTCTCCCGGCAGCGACAGAACAATGCAGTCAAGCAAAGCAGAGAGAATCAAGATAATCCCGACTACTTTGAGAGTTCGAGCAGCTACTGAAGAAAATTGACGGCTATTACTTGCTTTCATAATTCGTGTTAGATAATTCTACACCGTTAGATTCAAGGGGGTAGTTGAGTGGATTTTGTTGAACGAGTTTAGCTATTTTCCACCAAAATAGCTGCTTCGGGTACCGAACTCGACTTTCCTCTGGGTTTTCACAGGCTGCGGTTGCGACCCAAAAGGTCGAGTTTCTGCACAGCTATATAGAGTTGGACACAGGAGGCTGTGCGCTTCTGGGTTGGCTGTAAAGCTTGGTCAAGATAGCGCCCAGAAACTGCAGCAAGCAACTGCTGGCTTCTTCTCTAGTCTGACGAATCCAGCGTAAAGATGAGCTCTGCACGCTTGGGTTCGGTGCTTTTAACTAGCTTTCGCTCGCGCGGCGGTGTCAGAAATAAGAGACACAGGAGGAGCGCGTTTTGTTGGGTCTCACCCCCTAGGGCTCTCACTCCCCGATCGCCTGCCCGATGCGGTGGAACTCTCATCCCTTGTCTTATAGTAATTGATATAAGAGAGGGCGGGAATAAATAATTGTTTACCAACCTTTTTAACCTCGAATTACCAACAGCAGGATATGGCAGTCACAGATAGACGAGTAGCTATTTTTTACGGGGGATTATGTTTTATAAATCAGCTTAACATTCGGTAATTTTTACTGAGATATTCTGGCTTGTAAGTTACCAAACACTAATTAATAGTTACTCATAAGCAAGTATTAATCAGTGGCAGATTGACTGATTTATTTTTTAATAACGCAAGTGCAAACTCTCACATTTTTTGGTAGGATAAATTTGAGCGCTGTTCAAATTGGGTGGTAATGACTGCAATGATTTCTGATGTTTATACGTTGAGAGAACTTGAAAGATCGATCGCATCCGATCCGGACAAGTGGCGTCCGATCGTGTTTACTAACGGGTGCTTCGATATCCTGCACTGCGGTCACGTCCGCTATTTGCAGGCGGCAAAAAATTTGGGGCGATCGCTCGTGGTGGGATTGAATAGCGACGCCAGCGTGCAAGCTATCAAACCGCAGCAGCCGGGATTGCCACCCCGCCCGATCGTACCGGAAAATCAGCGAGCCGAAGTGTTAGCAGCCCTCAAACCAGTAGACGCTGTAGTAATTTTTTCCGAAATTACAGCAACTAAACTGATAAATATCCTGAAGCCTGATATATACGTTAAAGGAGGCGACTATCAAGTCGAAACTCTGCCGGAAGCACCGGCCGTTATCGCCGGAGGTGGCAAGATTTCCTTAATCGAAATAGAAGTTCCGAGTTCTACCAGTGCGATCGTCAAACGCATTTTGCAGTTAGGTACTTAACCCTCGATCGCAAACAGCAAACAGTGAGCTAAACTCAGAAGTTGCCCCATCAAAAAACACGCTTGGTGCGATAGCTCATACAACTTCATCCCAATTGCTAAGCAGGAGATAATTTTAATGGAACTCACAAGCAATAACACGATCGCGGAAATCCTACAAAGACACAAAGCAGAGTTACTAGCAGACTGGCTCAAAGAACTGCAAAATACCGGGCTGCGGCGGGACGACTTGATGAGAGCCAAAGAATTGCGCTCCGAGTGTCAAGAGTTCCTGCAATTGCTCCACATTGCAGTCGGACACGGTAACTTTAGCGACATCCAGACACCCGAATGGGAAAATATGCGGGTGTTACTAGCAGAAGTTTCGCGATCGCGCGTTCAGAGAGGCTTTACTCCCTCAGAGATAGCGAGTTTCATTTTATGCTTCAAAAAGCCATTGTTCGATCGGCTTTGTCATGAACTGACAGAAAACCGCGACGCACTTGTCGAACAACTTTGGCTTTCCACCAGTTTATTAGACCAGCTTGGCCTTTGGGTGACAGAAATTTTTCTCAAAGCTCGCGAAGAAGTCATCGAACGCCAACAGCAAGAAATGCTCGAATTGTCAACACCCGTAGTCAAACTTTGGCAAGGCATTCTAGCTTTACCCATGATCGGGACTCTCGACAGTGCCCGCACTCAAATAGTAATGGAAACTCTATTGCAGGAAATCATGGAAAGCGGCTCAGAATTTGCGATTTTAGACATTACAGGCGTGCCGACTGTTGACACTTTAGTTGCTCAACATTTATTAAAAACTGTAGCTGCCGCCCGTTTAATGGGTACTGAGTGCATCATCAGTGGCATTCGCCCGCAAATAGCTCAAACCATAGTTCACTTGGGAGTTGACTTGCAGGATATTCTCACAAAAGCTACTTTAGCAGATGCTTTTAAAGTCGCGTTGCAGCGCCAAGGTTTAACTATAAAAAATATTAAAGAGGAAAAATAAACATATTGCAGTCTGAGATGAAAATTTTAGTAAAGCTTAACACATAGGTGAATTTGTGGAACGAATACCGATCCTTCAAATGGGAGAATTTTTGCTAGTAACAATTCAAGTAGATATGCACGATCGCTTAGCAATGACGCTGCAAGATGACCTGACAAACCGCATTGTCAAAACAGGCGTCAAAGGTGTGTTGATAGAAATTTCTTCCCTAGAAATTGTGGATTCTTTTATCGGTCGCATTATCAACAATATCGCTAGTATGTCACGAATTTTAGATGCGGAAACAGTTGTGGTCGGGATGCAGCCAGCGGTTGCTATTACGCTCGTTGAGTTGGGGCTTTCCCTGACAGGAGTTCGCACAGCTTTAAGCGTTGAAAAGGGCATGATTTTGTTAAGAAAATCCTTGGGTTTGTCTCTTGACGAGCAAGCTTAAGCAGTCGATTAATTGTCCCCTGAATGAGGCACAGGCAGTCAAGAAACCTAGTTTGTTTGTAGATACCTTCTTGACAAACTGAAGATTTCTTAGGACAGGGCTTACGCACTCCAGGGGGTTAAATCAAGGGTTTGAGATTCCTGCACTATGTTCTCTTTTGAGAGAAAATCGTAGTAAGTGCGTAAGTCCTATTAGGAGAAACTAAGTTGATGAGCGTAAGTCCTATATTTTGGGGAGAAGTTCTATTTTGGTACAGTAGCCGCCATGTCAAAACGTGAGACACTAGAAATCCGATCGTCATCCGATATAGTCCACGTCCGACAGCAAGTGCGAACTTGGGCTGTAGCAATGGGATTCGGTTTACTAGACCAAACGAAAATCGTTACCGCAGCCAGCGAACTCGCCCGCAATACTGTAGAGTACGGCAAAGGGGGAACTGTAACTCTCGAAACGCTGCAATTAGGCACTCGCAAAGGGCTGAGGCTGATTTTTGAAGACAAGGGCCCGGGAATTCCAGACATCGAATTGGCAATGACTGACGGTTATACTTCTAATCACGGTTTGGGTTTGGGGCTCAGTGGTTCCAAGCGGTTGATGCACGAATTTGAGATTGTTTCCAAAGTCGGTAAGGGGACTAAAATTGCGATCGTCCGCTGGCGGTGAGTAAGTAATACGATTTGAGAGTTGAGATTTTAGATTAAAGCATTGGGAAGGACGGAGGACGATCGGGGTTTGGAGCTTGCGTATAGTTGTATTATTTTTTTAATTGGTATAAATAGCAACCAGCACAGCCAAGAAGTGATTCTTGGCATCCCACACCATACCCGGAGAGGGTTGGCCTATGGAGGATTTCATTATGAGAACTGATAAAAAATGATAGATGCCGTAGCCCTGCCCGTAACAGAAGAAAGTCAAGTGGGAGAAGCGCGCCGAATTGCAGTCGCCCTCGCGACGGAAGTCGGATTTAACGAGACCGATCGCGGTAAAGTGGCAATTGTTACCACCGAAGCAGCAAAAAACCTGGTCAAGCACGCCCGCGAAGGAGAACTTTTGCTGCGAACATTAAAAACAGCGGCAGGATATAGCATTGAAATAGTAGCGCTAGACCGGGGCCAAGGAATGGCAAATGTCGCGGTGTGTATGCGGGACGGTTTTTCTACAGCGGGAAGCCCTGGAACTGGACTGGGGGCAATTAAACGCCTCTCTACTTTTTTTGATATTCATTCTGTACCAAAACTGGGGACAGCCTTATTAGCGCGGCTGGAACCGACCCAAAATAGCCGGGAAGCATCCCAAAACAGCAATTACTTGGAATTTGGGGTCGTCCACTTGCCAAAAGCAGGAGAGCAAATTTGCGGGGATTCGTGGGCTGCAGAAAATCACCTTGACAAAAACCTGATTTTAGTTGCAGACGGGCTCGGCTACGGGGATTTGGCGGAGGAAGCGTCTGGCGAAGCAGTGCGTGTATTTGAGGAAAACGCCAAACTCGGGCCGAAAGCAATTTTAGAGAAGGCGCACGCTGCTTTAAAAAATACCAGAGGAGCGGCTGCGGCGATCGCCCAAATCGATCGTACCCAACAAACAGTTTGTTTTGCCGGAATTGGCAACATCAGCGGTGTAGTTGTCACAGATAACCAAAGCCGCAGCATGGTTTCCTACAACGGCACAGTTGGACATATGATGCGAAAAGTAGCAGAATTTGTTTATCCTTGGTCGCAGCAGTCCCTACTCATCATGCACTCCGACGGTTTGGCGGCGCAGTGGAATTTAAACCGCTACCCGGGTTTAGCCTCCAGACATCCTGCTTTAATCGCAGCCGTGCTCTACCGGGACTTCAAACGCACTCGCGATGACATGACAGTTATAGTAGCCAAGGTAAGAGAAGCAGCGTGAGTTACCCAATCCTGACGACGGAAGTCCGCTTTGAACAAGACATCGTACAAGTACGCCAAAGAGCTCGCCAAATTGCCGCATGGCTGGGATTCGATTCCCAAGTACAAACCCGCATCGCCACAGCAGTTTCCGAAATTGCCCGCAATGCTTTCAAATATGCAGGCGGCGGCAAAGTAGAATTCATTGTAGAGGGAGAATCGCCCCAAATTTTTCGGACTCGGATTTCCGACACCGGGCCGGGAATTGCTGATTTACCGGCTGTGTTAAGCCCGAATTTTCGATCGCAAACCGGCGCGGGACTCGGTTTAGCAGCAGCGAAACGGTTGATGGACGAAGTGAAAATCGACTCTCGGCCCGATCGCGGAACGGCTGTACAATTAATTAAGCAGTTTTCCAAACATATGCCTGCGCTGAGTGCGATCGAACTAAATCAATTAGTTGACAAACTAGCGCGCCAAATTCCCGAAGATCCCTATGCCGAAATTCAGCAGCAAAATCAAGAATTACTACGCACTTTAGACGAACTCCGCCAGCGTCAAGAAGAACTCGTACAATTAAATCAACAGCTAGAAGATACCAATCGCGGAGTCCTGGCACTTTACGCTGAATTGAACGATAAGGCCGAATCTCTCCGGCGCGCCAGCGAACTCAAAACCAGCTTTCTCTCCAATATGAGCCACGAGTTTCGCACTCCGCTAACGGCAATTATGAGCCTTTCGGAAATATTGTTAAATCGCCTCGACGGAGAACTTTCAGCCGAACAGGACAAGCAAGTAAATTACATTTACAAATCCGCCGAGGCTCTCGCAGAACTTGTCAACGACTCGTTAGATTTAGCCAAAGTGGAAGCCGGAAAACTAACTGTTCGCTTGGCTGATTTTGAAGTCGAAGATTTGTTCAGCGCCCTGCGAGGAATGATGCGCCCCCTGCTTCCCCAAAACTCTGCCGTTTCTCTAATTTTTGAAGATACTCTCGAACTTCCAATCCTCACAACCGACGAGGGAAAAGTTTCTCAGATTTTGCGAAATCTGATTTCTAATGCCCTCAAATTTACCGAAGCAGGTGAAGTTCGAGTTGCTGCGGAAATAGGAGAGGAGGGGACAGTTACTTTTTCAGTAGCAGATA
Source organism: Microcoleus sp. T2B6 (assembly GCF_036700475.1). Classification (NCBI taxonomy): domain Bacteria; kingdom Bacillati; phylum Cyanobacteriota; class Cyanophyceae; order Oscillatoriales; family Microcoleaceae; genus Microcoleus; species Microcoleus sp. T2B6. Next base: position 7,686 of record NZ_JAUBOZ010000086.1, read on the forward strand.
CGGGCATGGGTATTCCCCCAGCCGACCAAAGGCGGATTTTTGAAGAATTTGTCCAAATAGAAAATCCCTTGCAGAAGGGCGTAAAAGGCACGGGATTGGGATTGTCTCTGTGCAAAAAACTGGCGGAATTTCTAGGGGGAAGTATTGAAATCCAAAGTTCGCCTGGAGTGGGTTCGACTTTTTTTGTCACACTGCCGATTCTGTATCCGGGAGAGGAAGAAAACCCTTTGGAAATGTCCCCTGCTAAGGCAGATGAAATACCGCTGACAAGCGCGAATTCTCGTAGCTTGCGGGGTTCCGAATCATCGCCAGCGGGGGATTCAGCAGCCAAAGTTTTGATTGGGGAGGATGAAGATAGTTTTTCGGTATTTGCTGAAAAACTTGCTGGCAGAAATTCATTGTACTGCGATATAGGTCGCCGACGGCGCTGAAGCAGGGCGGTTTCATTATCACGAAAATCAGGCTTTTGTAGGGGTAGTGCCCCCGTGCCTACCCCCCCGTGCCTACCCCCCCGTGCCTACCCCCCCACAGACGACTTCACAGGCGTTTGGGACAGGGGGGCAGCCACGGGGGGCAGCCCCTACAAGAGAATGAAACAGCCCTGGGTGCTGAAGGTTGGGGTTCGGCTGCTCGGGAGCATCTCACCTTTGCAGCCCTCCGCTAGAAATTGGAGTTTTGAGGCAGGAGGCAGGAGGCAGGAGGCAGAAGGAAAGAGGCAGAAGGAAAGAGGCAGAAGGAAAGAAGAAGAAGGAAGGAGCCAGAAGAAGGAAGGAGCCAGAAGAAGTATTTTTACAAATATGAGATGCTCCCGGCTGCTCTTTGAGCAACCGCAAGCAATTTTTATCGACATTATCATACCGTATCTGACCGAATTTGAGGTTTTGGAAGGGTTTAAATGCGATCGAACTACTTGTCAAATACCTGCTATCGTGATGAAAAATATTATTCCGATGCGAAGGGAAACGATATCAGGAATTGTAGCTGTTGAGAACAGAAGTCCGATGCTGCGAACCTAATTATATTTTTTTCACCGAATTTTATATGGTTCGTAAGAGAGTTAATTTATACACGACAAGATTTATTGAATTTGCAACAGCATTTAACCTTTGTGCTGTAAAATGTAGCAGTTCTCAGTTGCCGACTATATAGTAGGGACTTACCGAGGGCCTGTTTTCGTGTCGGCGATCGGCTAAAATCCATGATAAATCTCGTTCTTAGCAAAGTCTCGATTAATAAAAATAATGCAACAGTAGGCCAGTAATCCAAACCCATACCAAATAAGCCATTCCCAATTCTAAAATCTAAAATCTAAAATCTAAAATGGTATGACTTTCATCTCCCTTCAATATGCGCTGTTTCTGTTAGTTTTGTTCGCGGCTTACTGGTCGGTTCCGCTGCGGTGGTGGCGGCTGTTCATCATGTTGGCGGGTAGTTTGATTTTTTATGCTTCGCTGCAAATTTGGTACATTCCTCTGCTGTTAGTCGGTGCTTTGTTTAATTACTGCTTGGCGATGGCGATTGGGGAACCTCTGGATTGGCGGATTGCTAATGAATCTTGGAACCGCCGCCGTTTGTTGCTGCTGTGGATAGGCATTTGTCTGAATGTGTTGCTGCTTCTGGGCTTTAAGTATGTGCCTTTTTTATTGAGTTCGATCGGCACTTTGTTAAATTGGCCTGTAGCTATCGACGGGGCTGACTGGGTGAAAAGTCACGTCATTGCACCCCTGGGATTGAGTTTCTTTTGCTTTGAGTGCATTGCTTATTTGATTGACGTGTACCGAGGCGCGCCTGCTGCTACTTCGCTGCTGCACTTTGCTGCTTACAAGTTGTTTTTTCCCAAACTGATTTCCGGCCCGATTACTCGGTATCACAACTTGATCTATCAACTGAAAACCCAGCAATTTCCGACGCCCGATCGCATTTCTGAGGGACTTTGGACGATCGCCTTTGGTGCAGTAAAAAAAGGTCTTTTCGCAGATAACTTGGGAATTTATGTCGATTTAAGCTTTACCAACTTGCAGCGGGCGGGTAGCGAGGATTTGTGGCTGGCGATTTTGGCTTACGGGCTGCAACTTTATCTCGATTTTAGTGGCTATGTGGACATGGCGCGCGGTACTGCTTTGCTGCTGGGTTGGTATTTGCCACCAAATTTTGATTTTCCTTATTTTAGTGCCAGCATAGCTGATTTTTGGCGACGCTGGCACATGACTTTAGGCGATTGGTTACGCAATTATTTGTATTTTCCTTTGGGCGGTTCGCGAGTCGGTTTGTGGCGCACTTGTCTGAATTTGTCGATCGTGATGTTAATTGCGGGAATTTGGCACGGGGCAGCTTGGGGATTTATTGTGTGGGGGGGTTTACACGGTTTAGCTTTGGCGGTTCACAGGCTGACTGATGTGCTGTTTAAGCGGTTGCGGATTGAGTTTTTGTGGGAAAATCCGATCGGTATTGCGATCGGTTGGCTGTGGACTCAGGCGATGGTTTTTGGTAGTTGGATATTTTTCCGACTTCCCGATTTAAAGGATTCTGGATGGGCGATTTCGCATTTGTGGGGACACACTGCTGATGTGCAGTTTGCTGAGAAAGTTTATGTAGAAGCTTTGGGTTTAGATAGAGTGAGTTTAGCTTGGATGTTGGCTGCTTTGGCTGTGGCGATGCTGGGGAATTATGCGTTGAGTCGGGGTTTGAAATTGGAGTTAAATTGGCCGATGAAATTGGTGTTAGTGCCGCTTTGTTTGTATGCGGTTTGGCTGTTGGCTCCCGAAGGCGGTTTGCCTTATATTTATTTTGATTTTTAGGGTATTGTTTAATTCGCCTTCTGAACAGGCTTTCCGGCCTGTTCCACAAAGAGTAGATTTTCTTGTGGAACAGGCCGGAAAGCCTGTTCTTGACAAGGGTGCAAGATGTCAGTGGAAGTGATTACCCGCTACCTATTAGTGTCAACTTAAGCTTTTAGTCCGCCAGTCCTCCCGCTCACCCAACAGTCCGCCAGGGAATGAATTCCCTGTCTCATAGCTAAAGTCCTCTCAAAGAGGACTGAAGAACTCATTAGTCCTCATAGCGAGGAATTTCGCTTTGATATCATTTCCGGTTACACCGGCATGATGTTGACGGTTGACGGTTGACGGTTGACGCCGTGAACAGTCAACAGTCAACAGTCAACAGTCAACACTCAACAATCATCTCGCTCCTGCAGGCTACAACTGATAAGAACACCAGTCACTCCAGCTACCGACATAAAGTTTAGCATCGGGAATTCCGGCGATTTCTAAAGACAGTAAATTGACGCAAGCCGTCACCCCAGAACCGCAATAAACGATGATTTCTTCCGCTTTTTCTAATTCCGTCCACCGGTGTTTTTGTTCCGAGGTCGATCGCACTTTTCCAGTTTCATCCGTCACCCCTTGCCAAGGATAGTTAACCGCACCCGGAATGTGACCTGCAATGGGGTCGATCGGCTCCCGCAAACCTTCATATCTCTCACTTTCTCGCGAATCAACCAAAACCTTTCCCGGCAAGTCTTTACGCTCTTTTACCGCCTCAATATCTACCGCCAAATCCTGCTGCAAGTGAGCAACAAATTTACCCTCGCGGGGGTCGGGCAAAATATTTGTTACCGGATAGCCCGCAGCTTTCCAGCCGCTGAAACCGCCGTCTAACAAAGCGACTTTGCTGTGTCCCATATATCGCAGCAGCCACCACAAACGAGCGGCAAAAGCCAGCCGCGAATCGTCATAGGCGACGACTAAAGTTTCTGGTGAATTAATGCCGATCGCGCTCAATTTATCAGCTAATTCTTCAATATTTGGCAGCGGATGTCTACCGCCGTGTTTGCCCACTGAACTCGCGAGATCGCGGTTTAAATCTAAATAGAAAGCTCCGGGAATGTGACTTTCTTGATATTGTTTTTGTCCCAATTCAGGGTCGGCAAGGGAAAAACGACAGTCAATGATTACAACTTGCGGATTGTCGGTATTGGTGGCTAACCATTCAGGAGAAACGATTAAAGTGTTGTCAGTCATAATTCTTCAAATCAATATTTTAACATTTATCGGGAAGGAGCTTTTTTATCGGGTTCTGCTTTGTCGGTACGAGATTTTTTAGGAGTTGCTTTTTCCGAAGTTTCTTTGGGCGAATTTGATTTTTTAGGAGTTGCTTTTTCCGAAGGTGATTTTTCGGCGGGCGCGGGAGTTGGAGTTGGCAGAGGGGGAGTTACTGCTGCTTCTTGAGCGTAAAGCAGATATTTCTGATACTCGATTACTTTTGATTGAGCGAGTTGATAGTTGGGGCTAGACACTGGTACTCTTCTCATTAATGAGACCGCTTCTTGCCAACGATCGATAACTGTCGTCCAATCTTCCTTGGTTTTTGCCGATCGCCCTAACTCTGCTGCTGTGAGTGCGCTGTTAACGGCTTCTCGAAAAGTATCTGGTGCAGTTGCTAAATCTGCTGTTTCATCGGGATTATTCCCAGCAGTTGCTGCTGGCTGGTTCAAAATTTTACCGACAAACGCCACCACGGCGATCGCCAACATACCCGTTACTAGCCCGACTACAATGAAAGTCGATCGCAGCCGGTTCTCAAAAGCAGCAAGTTCCGGCGGTTTTTCCTCCTCAAAATTGTTCTCCATCTCTGTGCGATCGTCCATATTAGCAACCGCAGTATTTGGCACAGATTCTACTGCAAAGCTCTGTTGTTCAAAAGTGCTGTTCTCTAAACTAAACTCTTGACTCCAAGCAGCAGCAATCTGACCGCTTTCTCGGCCATCCACCTTCACTTTGCGAATCGAATCCGGCTGCAAATTCGTCAGCTCGGTGCGAACAAAATCAACTAATGTATCTTCTTTCGGTACTTGCTCGGCCTCAAGAATTACATCCAAACAATCGCCGTCGAGATTTGCCGAGGCTGTGATGCCTTCAGATTGCAACTGGCTGTTTAGCCAAGATGCGATGGCCTGCGGATTTCCCTGCTTGGCAAGTTCCTGAAAATTAAGCTCTGTCATAGCTGGACACCTGATAATGCAGAAGGTAGAAGGTAGAAGGAAGTTCGGTAACGGATTACGTAACAGATGTAACGGATGGAAAAAGTCAGAAGGCTTTAGTTATTTAGCAGAGAAGTCAGAAGCAATATGATAGCTCATGTTTCAGCAATTAAGAACGTCTTAACCTTCGGGCGCGGTTGCTATAGAAGGCAGAATTAATGAAAAAGTCAGAAATAGTTTTTTTAAAGTTGAAAACACCCTAACTGAAATTCAACAAATAGTATAATGTATCGTGGCAAATCCCAGCCCAAAGATGCAAATTCTCACTCTCGCTCCCCCTCCCAGCCCTTGGGAAAAGACTCGCATTCCTTACCCCCAAACGAACTCAGGTTTTTAGTGAGGCATGCAAGTCGTCTTGCTCAGCCGCCAAATACTGTTGCTGCAACCAGGTTTTTGATACCGGGCGCGGCAGTCCAGATATTGCCAGCATCGCCCCTACAACCAGCATCCGCCTGGAAAAATCCTCGATCGCGCGGATGTGAGATTTGAGATTAAAAAATTGTGCGATCGCAGTGCCATCGGCCGACAGCGAGTGATATCATCAGTTAGTCAATATTCAAGTTTTTATAGCAAATAACTCGATCGCACAATGGTAGCAATAGCAATTTTAGCGGCTGGACGCGGCACGCGCATGAAATCTGACTTGCCTAAAGTTCTACACGAATTGGGCGGTCGATCGCTAGTTGAGCGAGTCCTCCAAAGTTGTCAAGAAATTCAAATTACCAGGCGACTTGTCATCGTCGGTTATCGAGGCGAACTCGTTAAAGAATCCCTGATTCGAGGTCAAGAAATATCAGGGAAAAATCTTCAATCTCCTCCCCTAGAATTTGTCGAACAAACCGAACAATTGGGAACAGGTCATGCCATCCAACAATTGCTGCCTCACTTAGAGGGATTTCAAGGAGACTTGCTGGTCTTAAATGGGGATGTACCTTTGCTGAGGGCAGAAACTATCAAACAATTGATGGCCATTCACAAACAGCACCAAAACTCTGCTACTTTATTGACAGCTAATTTGCCGAATCCCCAAGGATACGGTCGAGTATTTACCGACAGTCAAAACTTAGTCCAGCAAATTGTCGAAGACCGCGACTGCACACAAGCTCAAAAGCAAAATCACCGAATTAATGCAGGTGTTTACTGCTTTCACTGGCCGGATTTAGAGAAAATTTTGCCAGAATTGAAGGCAGACAATGACCAAAAAGAATATTACCTAACTGATACGGTAAATTTCCTCAGTCCGGTGATGGCGGTGGATGTGGAAGATTATCAAGAAATATTGGGAATTAACGATCGCAAACATTTAGCTACAGCTTGCGATATTTTGCAAACGCGGATAAAGGACAAGTGGATGACGGCGGGAGTGACGCTGCTCGATCCCAACAGCATCACCATTGACGATACCGTAGAGTTGCAGCCGGATGTGGTAATTGAACCGCAAACTCACTTGCGGGGAAATACTTCGATCGCCTCTGGGAGTCGCATCGGCCCCGGCAGTTTGATCGAAAACAGTCAGATTGGGGAAAATGTGACTGTGCTTTATTCGGTGGTTTCTGACAGTATGGTTGCTGAAAATTCGCGAATTGGCCCTTACGCCCACTTGCGGGGACACGCAGAAATTGGGGCTAACTGTCGCGTCGGCAATTTTGTAGAATTGAAAAATACTCAAATAGGCGATCGAACTAATGTCGCTCACTTGTCTTATTTAGGCGACGCGACTTTGGGAGAAAAAGTCAACATCGGTGCTGGGACAATTACGGCGAATTATGACGGAAAAAACAAGCACCAAACTCAAATAGGCGATCGGAGTAAAACTGGTTCTAACAGCGTGCTGGTTGCACCGATAACTTTGGGCGAAGATGTTACTGTAGCGGCGGGTTCTGTGGTGACAGAAGATGTGCCGAATGATTGTTTAGTAATTGCCCGTTCCCGGCAAGTTGTCAAACCAGGTTGGAAGTTGAAAGAACCTACAAAGTGAACGATTGTTCACTTTTTAGATGATGAGTTTCCACCCAATCGCGAGTTTCGCACTGGATACCAAAGAAACCGGGTTTTTATACTGGAAGCGATCGCACTCTAGAAGAGATTTTGGTGAAAAACCCGGTTTCTGCGTAAGTCCGCAACCTTGAGAAATCGGGTCGATCGCGATCGGCTATTTTTGCTTATTTTGCTGGTGCAGATAGTTGTTAATCGCTTTGGCGATTTTTGCTTGCTGGTATGGGTTCATGGTGCGGGGTAGGGAGATGCGAGAGCCTCCACAAGCTAACAGCCTGACTTCGTACCAAATGTCATGATCCCGATCTTTTGTGCGATCGACTTCCACACCATAAATATCGCACAGAGAGTATTCCATTACTTTACGTGCCAACAAACCCCGCTGTTTAACAGTCAAGGTGTTTAAATTTTCATCGAAGCTGTAGATTTCATTATTTCTCAAGACGATCGCTGCGATTCCTGCGAGCAAAAATATGCCTCCTGTCCATCCCAACCAGTGATCCTCTTGGCTTAAGCGCAGCAATCCATTTTTTGCATTTTTAACAAAAAAATTGATGTCAGAAGCCACAGCGTCTTGGGTTCCCCAATTAGTGGAGTTAGCAGTGAAAGGAACAGTGCCAACAGAAGTCAAAAGTACAACTCTGGTTTTATAGCCGCATCTTTCAACTTTAGCTCCCCGCAAAGAAGCCAGCTCAATTTCTTTGATGTTCGACCCCAGTAAATTCGATCGCACAATCTGGCAATTTCCTTGTTTTGCCTTCAATCGCTGGCAGTTCAGGGTTGCTGCATGATAGTCAAAAGTCAGCGATATCAGTCCAACTGCCATGAATAAACAACTAGGGAGCCAAAAATCAAATATGCTTTGAGTCTGAATTATTAATTCACTCGCTGTTTGCTTGATTATTTTCATTTATCTCACCCTTTTATTCCAAAATTGAGGCTACACATCGACTTCCTGACCCCGATCGGCCAAGTTGTTAACTTATATATTATTTGAAGTCGTCCTGTGCCATGACCCCTTTTATATTGCTAATAGGTTAGCACTAAAATGTCTGACCGACAACAAAGCTCGCGAGTTTACCTGCGGATGGGTTTAAGATAGCTTTCCGTGATTTAAAGTAGATGAATCTTAAAAGTATATTAATTATGTTATGGGAATGAGACCTTAGCTTCGCGAGCCGTAGGAAAGTAATCACTCTGGTGAGAACAGGTTTACATTTTGTTACATTATCAGGTTTATTTGTGCCTACTTAATTATCATTAAGCTAATCAGCATTTAAATTGCATGGTCAAATAAACTTTCACTCTTGTGAGGAGTAGGGGTTGGGCCCGAAAGCCCGCCCTCAACACAAAATTTAAATGCCCAACAGCTTAGTTATGGATTTGGGCGATTCCCTACGCGATAGCTAGGGTTCACCGATTTGTAGGGCAAATACATTGCTAAGCGTGCGATTATCGTTAATCGAGATATAGCTGCGAATCAAGTCAGCCATTTTGTATTGTTCTGTTAGGGAATAGCTTCTTAAACAGATGCTCTCGCCCCCGAACATCCACAAATCAACATAATAGCTACGATTTCCCTCGCTATCTCCTATTTCCTCTAATTCCACCGCAGAAATCTCGCGAGTTGAGCATTCGGTAACATCATGAAGCCACACACCGCGTCGTTTAATGGTCATTTTGCTAAAAGTTTTATCAAAAATGTATGTTTCATCTATCGCGCCGTCCAACAAAGACAGCGAAAACAACAGAAATATACCTCCACCTATCCAATTTGATGCTAAAATTATCTGCAATAGTCCAATGACAATGAAGGGAGAAATTAATAGCAAACCATCCCAGGCGCTGGCAGTTTGAATTGTTAGTTTAGTAGGTGTTCGCGTGAGAATTTTCATCAGTTAATTTTGGATTTTCACCAACAAGGTGAATTACTTATCTATCCGCTGTATACAATTTATCAGGCACGGATTATTATTTAACACTGGTTTGGACGATCGCACTTTTGGTGTTGTAAACAGCCTTGACAGCATAAGCGTCGCCCGGACGTTGCTGTAAAGCTCTGTTAAAATTGATTAAAGCGGTTTGATAGTCTCCCTGCCCGTAGTAGATATAGCCGAGTTTCATCGATTGTTTGAAGTCAGAAATTTGAGGAGCAACACGAGCAGAAATAGGCTCAGAAACAGGTGCTACGACAGCAGGAGATGGCTCGGCAGCAGGAACTGACTCGAAAGCAGGAGATAACTCTTGATAGGGTGATGGAGAAGTGTTGAAACCAGAAGGCAAAGAAGAGGGCGATTGCTCGTTATACCCCTGCTCTACATTAGATCCAGAGTCAGAGACTTTTACAAAAATTTGGCCATAAAATACTGAAGTAGTAATGCCTCCCAATACAAACATTAGCAATCCAGCACATTGAATTAAAAAGGTTTTTCTGATTTTTTTATTGCTCCAATTTTTGATATAAAAAACCAATGATGCCAATGGGACAAGCAAGTAAAGCACTCCCCAAATAGTTTCCTCTCCAAAAGCTTGAACTAATCCCCAAAAATAGCCAACAAGACTTAAAACTAAACCTAGGATGAAAAATAAGGCGATCGCAATTCCAGGCATTTTCTATTTCTCCGATTGATGTATAGTTATTTTGCCAACTGTAAAGGAGAGGATTTTCTACCTGCAACTCATTCCCCTGTTTGCTGTGTTAAAAATAGATTAGCGGTGAAAACAGTCCGATCGCGCACAGCGAATGTTAGGATTTTGGTTAGGAATTAGACTAGGAACTCGATCGCGACTGCCGCAAATGATACCCTCTACCCTCGATCGACCCGAAGAACCATTTGCACGCGCCAGCAACGGCTGGGACATCCAAAAGCTTTACACCGACTTGGCAAATGCCAAACAAGAATTCGCCCCCCACACCAGAAGAGTTTCGTTCACCCTAATGGCGGGTGATGCCTACGATCGCACTTCCCCAGTTCAAATATTTTCACCTTTAATGTCGCAAGGAGGCTCACGCTCTACCGGATAGGGTGAGCGTTGAGAGGAATTGCGACCAACAAAGTTCGGACTTGCGTAGCACTGCTTTTTAAGCTATCATCTCATAAGCGTGAGTTTTAAAAGTCGATGAAACAAGTCTTAACCCTAGTTGTAAAGCTTCAACCTACGCCAGAACAGCGTCAATTATTAGACGATACTACCAAGGCGTTTGCTGATGCTTGCAACTATATTAATAACAACGTTAAGGCGAGTTTGACCGAGAGAAACTCAATCCAAGCAGTTTGTTATCAAGACGTTAAAGAGCGTTTTGGTTTAACCGCTAATCATGTTGTTAGAGCTTGTGAAGCGAGTCGGTGCGAATCGTTTAACTGCCAAATATAAAGGCAAAAAAGTTAAAGGATTCAAGCCTACCAGTTTTGACTGTGATTCTCGTACTTTCCGTTTGATTGAAGACGGCTATTTAGCTAGTATCAGTACCACGGGAAAACGAATCAAAATACCAATGAGAGTTAGTAATTATCAGCGCGGTCAACTCTCAGGTCAAAATCCAATTTCCGCACAATTATGTCAACATAAAGATGGGGATTGGTATATCCATATTCAAGTTAAAAATGATGTACCATCCCCTTTGAAAACCAGTCATGTCATGGGGGTCGATTTTGGCAGACGCGATATCGCTGTAACCAGTACAGGGAAGTCATGGTCTGGAAAAGAAATTCAAGACAAAAGAGATAAATTTAATCGGGTTCGGGCTTCTCTCCAAAAGAAAGCTACTCTAGGCACTCTTGTCAACTAGACGTAGAGCTAGAAACATCTTGAAACGGTTATCGGGTAGAGAGAGACGGTATCAGGCATGGTTAAACCCTGACGGGGCGACAGGTCGCCTGAAAGTCATACAGTCCGGCAACTCTAGACAAATAGCATGAAAAAAGATAGGGTAAGAAAGCTTCTTACCCAAAAAACAATTAAATGATACCAGAATTATATCATGCCCATTTGTCAGAAAAGCTGACACGTTCTAATTACTTAGTGACAATTTTATTGATTCAAGTGGTGCAATCGATTAAAGAAGTCACATTAGAAACCATAGCGACAAAACTAGCAATACCTATTAATTTTGAAAGTAGAAAAAAAACTTCAGAGATTTTTATCAGAGAATGAATGGAGTATAGATAATATTTGGTTGCCACTGGTGATTGGTTGGATTAAAGGTAGTGTCAAAGAAAATAAGGTTATATATTTAGCAATAGATCGAACCAAATGGCAATCAAATAATATTTTGATGGTCAGCATGATTTGGCGAAAAAGAGCCATTCCTATTTATTGGAAAGCCCTTGAAAAACAAGGGAACAGCACATTGGAAAATCAACAATTTGTATTAACGCCAGTATTCGCCGCCTTATCAGATTATAAATTGCTCGTGTTAGGAGATCGTGAATTTTGTAGTGTTACCCTGGCAAATTGGCTCAGGGAGAAGAAAGTAGATTTCTGTTTACGACTAAAAAAGAATGTTTGCATTTCCGACAGAATCGGAGTTATGGACTGAACTAAAACTGCTAGGATTAGAGCCAGGAAATAGCTTTTTCAATCAAGAAGTAACCATTAGAAAAACCGCACCCATTAAGGGGTTTAATAAAGCCGGTAAGTGGCTGGGCAAATATCGAAATATTACTACAGAAGAACCTTGGTATATTCTGACCAGCTTGGCAGATATACAAGCAGCAGTTGATGCCTATGCAAAAAGATTTGGAATTGAAGAAATGTGAGCGAGACTTTAAGAGTGGAGGATATAACCTAGAAAGGACTAATCTCACCGGTGAGCGATTGAGTAAATTATTAATTTTGTTGTCACTAGCATACTTGAAGAGTATAATCCAAGGGATAGAAATTAAGTCAAAGCAAGTTCAAGAATATCTAAGTAGAAAAACAGAAAATCACAGAAAATATGCACGTCATAGCACTTTTTATATTGGACTTTGGGGTGAATCATGGGTCGATTCGATGTTTAGTAATTGGCAGGTTGTTGTTGAATTAATGTCTTTGTATCCACATAAAGTACCTAATTATCAACAAGGCATAAGAGCTATGAGGCTTATTCTATCAGCGTTATAGGTGACTTGTCGCCCCGACAGGGTTAAACCATAATATATCCAAAGCTATCATTAACGAAGCCAAGCAATCTCAATCCCTCATTGCTATTGAGGATTTAACAGGTATTCGAGCTAGAACCAATCAGAAACCGAGAAACAAGACTGAACGAAGACGGTCTAATTCTTGGGCTTTCTACCAACTGCGTCAATTTCTCGAATACAAAGGAATAAAAGAAGGAATTGAGATCCTAGCAGTTAACCCTGCTTATACCAGTCAAACCTGTCATTGTTGTCTGCACATTGGACTCAGAAACAATAAGTCTTTTAAGTGTAGTAATAAAGCTTGTGGATGGATTGGGGATGCTGATAATAATGGCTCGTTGATGATAGCTTTAGTGGGGCTGAGTGTAAACCAGCCTGGAGGTTCAGAATTGTTGGCTTGTCCAATTGATTCTAGGGCTACTGAAAGCCTACGCTGTACGCTTGCGTCAGCGTAGGTAGTTTACCCATGATTTATCTGGACGTGCAACTAGCTCCTGGCAAGCAATTTACCTTACCGGGTCATTACAGCGAACAGGCTGTTTACAGCGTAACAGAGGGGCTTATGATCGATGGAGTGCCTCTGGAACAACATCGGTTGGCAGTTCTCACTTCAGGCACTGAAGTAAACATTTCTGCTTCCGGCAAGGCTCGTTGTATTGTGATTGGCGGTGAACCTGTTGGTGAGCGCCATAAGTGGTGGAATTTTGTTTCGAGTCGGCACTCGCGCATTGAGCAAGCCAAACTCGATTGGAGAGAGGGACGCTTTGCTCAGGTTCCTCAAGAGACAGAGTTTATTCCGCTGCCAGAAGAGCCACCTTCTCAAGCAGAGCAACCGTTGTGAATAACCGCAGCGATTTAAATTAAAAAACTGTTTTTTGATTCAGAATTCGTCTTTTTCACCTGACGGGGTTGTCACCCCGTCAGATTTGTGGATTGACAGCCGGGAAAAATCATAGGTTTTTTACTTGATTAGAGTTTTTGTTTATACCATAAATATGCAACCCTAATTAAGTAGGTGAGAATATTGTAGGGATGATTGATTAATTGTCCCTACAATTTTAGAAGGGTAATTATATCAAGTCTGAACGAGCGATCGCAATACCTGAGAGTCTGGAGGGTTGACGAATAGTTACACCAGGAATCCGAGTTCCGGGTGAACCCGTCCCTACAGGATTGGGATGCTTTCGTAACTATCTGCCTATATTCCGCTTCATGCGATCGAGTTCTTCGTCTGCTTCCCAGCGTTGAAACTTTTCTTCTAAAGGGTCTGCAGCCGTAAAACTGTTATAATTTGAACTCTGATTCCAACCCTTTGTATCCCAATTCTGCTCTGTTTTAGTGGTAGATCGAGTTGCAGCTTCGGCCGCTTTTGCTCGGACTTCTTTTCGCCGTACTTGAATTTGGCGGTACAGTTCTTTTGCTTTTTCAATCCGTTCTTTGCAGCCTTGCATTTGACCCCAGCGCTGATTTCCCTGACGCAGCAAAGCTGCTTGCCGCTCTTGGGCGGCTTGAGCTAAATCGAGCCTTTGAGCAGCTTTAGCTTTGTTGATGCGATCGTTCCAGCGCTGAATTTCTTGGGCGGCGGAGAGAATTTCGGCTTGCAGTTTTTTCTCTTGTTTTTGGATATCCAGAATCAGCCGCAGAGTGTCTTCTTCTTGTTCCTTCAGTTGTTCTTCTATTGCTTGCAATTCGAGATGGGGGTTGCTACGCAAAAATTCTTCTAATCTGGTTTCTAGAAAGCGGCTGAAATCATCAAATAAGCCCATTTTTTATAATTCCTCAGTCAATCGATTTTAGATTTTAGATTTTAGATTTTAGATTTTAGCATTGACTTGCGCGAGATAAATTCGGGGGCAAGTTTATCGGATACAGGTTTTTTATTTCTCCACACATGAATCCGGGGGCTTGTATCCTGGATGCTTTCGGTCATTAGTCATTGGTCATTAGTTATTAGTCATTGGTTCTTAGTCACTGGCGATCGATCATCGGTCATTAGTTGTCGGTTATTATAACTAACTGTTTTCAACGGTGAGGTACAGCCTCGTAATTGCCAATCACCAATTACCGATGACCTAACTCATAACTAATGACTGATGACTAATGACTCATAACTGATGACTGATTAGAACTTTTGGCCGACAAAAACCGATCGCACATCTCCTCCCTTGCGAATCACTGCTTCTTGATTTTTGATTTCTGCCAGCGTCCAACCGCTAGCGCCAATGCTTTCGCCGACATAAATTCTGCGGGCTACGCCGTCTACTTCAAACAGAGCAGCCGATCGATCGCCCAACTCCAAAATCCCTACCAGCGTGTGCGCGGAAGTTGGGGCGTTGCTGACGGCCGGTGCGGATTGCTCGGGCGCGGGCGCGGATTGCTGGGCTGGGGGCGCTGGTGCCGGTTCGGTTTCGCGAGCCAAAATCTTTGGCTGGGGAGACTCCGAGGGGGAAGGGGAAGCGGCGAGGGGATCTCGAGTGCCTGCAGCGGCGATCGCACGACCGGAGGCTGGAGCAGCAGGCGAGGGGGAAACTGCCCCGGTTTGAGGAGCAGCCGGAGCAGCCGGAGCAGCCGGAGCAGCAGCCACCTGAGCAGGCGGAGCCACAGTCACCTGAGCGGGGGGAGGGATGACTACGACTTGGGGTGCTGGTGCTCCCGGCTGCGCGCCGGCTTGTTCTAGGGCATCAGCGATGCGGTTGACTGCTGTCGAAAGACCTGCTGTTGCCGGTGGCGCGCCGGAAATTGGAATGCTCGGCAGCGTCCCTGGGGTGGGGGCTCCGGGAACTCCTGCAAGTTGGGGGTTAGCTTGGGGTGCTTTTTTTTGTTCGATCGCTTCTAGCGAGCGCTGCACGTATTCCACAAACGGGGTGTCTGGTGCTGTTTTGCCACTTGCTACCGACCTCTCTGGTGCGGGGGCGGCGGGCAAGCGCACGAGTCCCGACCTGCTTGCGAGCCATAACCCCATGACTAGCAGCAGCGACCCACAGGCTGCTCCCAGCAGGATTCTGTCGAATGATTGTTTGGACTGCTGTTTTTTGGTTGTTTCTAGGGCGACTTGGCGGGCGATCGCTTCTACGTCTTTTTCGTCCCGCTGCGGCTGGGGGGGTGCCAACTGCGACAAAACTATTTGAGGTACCGAGATCGACTTGAGCGCCACGAATTCTGGCTGCACGGGTTCCGATGGCAGTCCGCCGCTACCGTCGAATGCTCCATCGACTCCTTCAAACAGTTCGTCCATCAACCGATCTGCGTAGGACTCTACTGCCACTGCTTCGGCTGGCACTGTTTCCACCGTCGCCCTCACGGCGATCGGCTCTGACGCTGATTCCAAAGACATCTGTTTGGCGATTACTTTTTGAGGCATAGTTTTCTGTTTGCTCCCGCTCCTCGACAACCCTGAGATTCTCAACTTCAGACTTCTACAGGATAGTTGTGATGTTGACCAATTCTTGGTTCAGAACAGGTCAATTGTATCTCACCCATCACCATATTTTTAGTCCTCGGCCAACTTACTTTGCCCGATCGACTTTTGTTTTACCTGATTTTGGGTCTTTTCGCCCCTGTTTTCTGCTGCCAGTCTTATTTGCTTACCCTGACTTTTACTGCATATTCTAGTGCTTTTGTCAACCCCACCCTCTGGCGCTTCGCAGTTTTGGACAAACAGCTTTACTTGAGGATCTCGCAAAAAAAGCGGGTTTTTTGCCGCTGTTTCCGATGGCTTTGCTGTTTTGACAAGGATTTCAGACTTTTACCTCTCTTAAGTTTTTGGTCAGTTTGCTTGACAGTAATAACAAGCTGCAGATTTTATAACTTTCATAGTACCATAGCTTCATCACAATTAGGTAATAAATTGTCAAACGTTGCAAAATCGTCGGCTAAATAAGAATTATTCCTAATATTTTTTTTACATTTTTTTATGACATTATTTGTAATATCAAAATAAAAAAAAACCTTAAGCTTAAACATAAGTTTAAGTTATGGCTGGGAGCGAGCGAGCAAATTTTTGCATAAAATAGCAAACTCTAAATTTGCCTGATTCAGCGCAGCAAGAAAATTGTCATTGCTGGAGCTTGGCAGAGGATGAAAGCTGAGGGGAAGATCCAGCGAAACTTGTGCAGCATCCCAACGGCGAGTTCCGGCTTTCGCATTAAAAATACAGGTTGGACGATCGCTCCGAATTGAGGCATAATAAAGGTACATACATTAGGTAAGGCAACATCTCATGGTTAACGTTATCCGAGGCGATGTAGATAAACCAGAGTCATCTAGAAGGCTAGCTGAGTTCTTTGAGAAGAGAAGCGATATCGATGGCAGCTTATATCTAGGATACCCAATAATCGGAACCTCTCAGGGGGGCTATCAGATTGATGCTCTTTTGGTATCCAGAGAGCAGGGTGTTGTTATTTTTAACATTGTGGAAGGAACTGATATCAGCCTAAACATAGAAGAAGTACAAGATGAGAGCATAAATAAAATTCAATCTAAACTACTTCAACAGAAATCTCTCACGAACAAAAGAAAATTAATGGTAGAACTTGGTGTGGTAACATATGCACCAGCTTGGAGTCATAAACCAGAGCGTTTAGACGATGAATATCCGGTCATAATTAGTGATTCAGAACTTACAAAATACTTGGAAAAACTAGAATGGCCATCATCGAGTGAATATTTTGAAGAACTTAACTCAGTCATACAAGCTATGACTTCCATAAGAAAAAGAAATCAGCGCAGCTATGTTAAGCAAGAAAACTCCAGGGGAGCAAAGCTCTATAAACTAGAAGAATCAATCGCCAACTTAGACAGAAATCAAAGTGCAGCAGTAATTGAAACAGTCGAAGGTGTCCAGAGAATTAGAGGTCTTGCTGGTTCGGGTAAAACCATAGTTCTAGCTCTTAAAACTGCATATCTACACGCAAAACACCCCGATTGGCATATTGCTGTAACTTTTAATACCCGTTCGTTGAAAGGTCAGTTTAAGCAGCTTATTAATACTTTTACTATTGAGCATAAAAGTGAAGAGCCAGATTGGGAAAAAGTCAAAATAATTCATGCTTGGGGAAGTCCTTCTATAGAAGGAATTTATTATGAATTTTGTAAAAGACATAATATTGAATATCGAGATTTAAATGACGCAAAAAAAATGACTAACTACGGTCAAGAGTTTGATAAAATTTGTGAAGAGGCTCTCGCTAAAGTTAAAAATTTTGAGCGGTATTATGATGCTATACTAATTGATGAAGCGCAGGACTTTTCTCAACACTTTCTGCGACTTTGTTATGAAATTTTGAAAGAACCAAAAAGAATAGTTTATGCTTATGATGATCTTCAAAATCTGAATAAAAAGACAATGGAATCGCCGGAAGTTATCTTTGGCAAAGGTACTAATGGAAAACCACGAGTTAAACTTCAAAACAACCCAGGAGAACCGAAACAAGACATTATTCTAGAAAAATGCTACAGAAATTCTCGTCCAATCCTAACTTCTGCACACGCTTTAGGTTTTGGTATATATAGAGAACAAGGATTAATCCAGATGTTTGAATATGCTGGATTATGGAGAGATATTGGTTATCAAGTAGAGGCTGGAAATCTGGAAGATGGCAAATTTGTTAAGCTTTCTAGAAATAATGATACCAGTCCCAAGTTCCTAGAATCTCATTCACCTATTGAAGACTTAATTATATTAAAATCTTTTGAAAGTAACAAAACACAAATTGAATGGTTAATCGATGAAATAGAGAAAAATCTTAAGAAAGATGAGTTAAAGTATGACGATATAATGGTTATCCACTCTAATCCACTTACAACTAGAAATGCTGTTGGATACCCTAGAGATTTACTATTTAAAAAGGGTATTAACTCTCATCTTGCTGGAGTAACAACTTCACAAGATGATTTTTTTACTGAGGGAATGATAACTTTTACAAGTATCAATAGAGCCAAAGGAAATGAAGCTGCAATGATATATTTTATCGACGCTCAAGAATGCTTTTCAGGTCCAGATATTGCCAGAAAAAGAAATATCTTATTTACTGCGATGACCAGAAGCAAAGCTTGGCTAAGAGTATTAGGTTATGGTGAAGATATGAAAGGTTTGGTAGAGGAATTTAATAAAATTAGGGAAAAAGACTTTGTGCTTGAATTTCGTTATCCTACAGAAGAAGAGCGCCAGAAAATGAATGTTATTAATAGAGATATAAACCCAAAGGAACGTGGTAGAGCTTCACGCCTACAAGACCTGCGTCAAGCTATTGAAAAAGGTGAAATCCAGAAAGAAGACTTACAAGATTTAGTAAATCAATTCCCAGACAAGCTTTGAGAATCTTGAACATACCCAGCAACTAATCTAAAACTCTTGTCCTGCATAAAGTAAAATCTAATTTATGAATAAGTTTAATGACTAGCCATCAAGAAATTTACCAAGAAATCAATGAAATCACTCGAAAATTAATATCAATTGGTTTATCGGTTAAACAAAATTTTCCTTCATGTACCCCGACTGGTAAAGGTAGTTATAGAATCGCATATTCCCAAATGCAGGATCTCTCAATAGTATTGAAAAATGTTGATTACAAAGAGATGTATGAGGAATTAGATAGAAATGACAACTATAATATCAAAATGATTGATGGTGCGTTAATCCAGTTGATGTATACTTATAAAAATTCTAGTTTAATTTCACATAGATTAGCCTTCTTTCCATCACCATTTTTGGAAAACTTTCAGAATGATCCGGAGATTTATGAAAATGACGAAATATATGCAGACATAATAGCAAAAAATATATTGCCAGTACCAATTAGATTTGATTACGATCCAGACAACCATCAGGAATTAGATCACCCGAAATCCCATCTAACTTTGGGACAATTCAAAAATTGTAGAATACCTGTTTGTTCTCCCATAGCACCCAGTACATTCATATCTTTTATTCTTCGTAGTTTTTACTACACCGCCTTTAAAAAATACACAGCTCAACTTACCTTTTCCAGTAAGCTTTTTCAGAAAACTATAACTTCCGGAGAAAAAAAGATATTGCACATAGCTATTGAATGACCAAATAAATTAGCATACTTAACTGTAAGTAAGTGGGTACAAATAAACATCACGTAGGGAGGGCGGGTTTTGCCACAGTAAACTCGATGCTAGTTTAGAAGCTACGCTAAACCAGGCCCTACAAGACCCTACAATATATTATTGTTTTTTCGTGATGTTCTACAGCACAACCTAAATTAACCCACCCGTTCGGCCAACTCCAACCAGCGCTCAGTCGCATGATCGATCTGCTGCGTCAACTGAGCTAAACGATCCGATAACTTCTTTACCTCCGCAAACCCGCTCGGAGCATTGTTAGACAATCTCTTCTCAATCTCTTGTTTCTCAGCTTCCATCTTCGGAATTTGACTTTCTAATTGTTCGTATTCCCGCTTCTCATTAAATGAAACTTTGGTGGAGCTTTGAGTGGAGCTCTTGGATTTTGAATTGTTAGATTCAGCGGTGCGTGTTAGTTTTTCTTTTTCTTTTTGCCCTTTAATTTCCTTGGCTTCTTCCGCTTTCTTGTAATCTAAATACACGGAATAATTACCGGGATACAAGCGCAAATTGCCCCCAGGCTCCAAGGCAAAAACCATGTCGATCGTGCGATCGAGAAAATAGCGATCGTGGGACACCACAATCACGCAGCCGTTAAAATCTTCGAGATAATCCTCCAAAACCGCCAAAGTCTGCACGTCTAGGTCGTTTGTCGGTTCGTCCAAAATCAGCACGTTCGGCGCACTCATCAGCACTTTCAACAGAAATAATCGGCGCTTTTCCCCGCCCGAAAGTTTGTTAATCGGTGCATACTGTTGGTTCGGTGGAAACAGAAACTTTTCCAACATTTGAGAAGCGGTAATGATTTCCCCATCCGCCGTTTGCACCAACTCGGCCACACTTTTCAAGTATTCAATAACTCGCTGGTCTTCGTTCGGCGTCAAATCCTCTGAATGCTGGTCAAAATAACCGATATGAATGGTTGTGCCAATTTCGACAGTACCCGAATCCGGCTGAATGCGTCCGGTGATGATATCCATCAGCGTGGATTTTCCCGCACCGTTGCAGCCAATAATTCCAATCCGGTCTTCGGGCGTGAAATTGTAGGTAAAATCTTTAATTAAAGTGCGATCGCCGTAAGCTTTACAGATATTCAGTAACTCAATCACTTTCTTACCAATCCGGCGGCCCGCTGTGGCAATTTCGACTTTGCCGTTGGCTGTTTTGAACTCCTGGGCTCGCATATCTTTAATGCGATCGATCCGAGCTTTTTGCTTGGTACTGCGCGCCTTCGGCCCGCGTTTGAGCCATTCCAATTCGCGCCGCAATACACCCGCGTGTTTGCGAACAGTGCTGGCGGCGGATTCTTCAGCTAAGGCTTTTTTCTCCAAGTAATAAGCGTAATTGCCAGCATAATTGTAAAGGTCGCCGCGATCGATCTCCAAAATGCGATTGGTAACGCGATCGAGAAAATAGCGATCGTGCGTAATCAGCAACAAAGCACCGCGATAGCCGTTTAAATAGTTCTGCAACCACTCCACAGACAGCGCATCCAAGTGGTTTGTCGGTTCATCCATCAGCAACACATCGGGCTCGGACAACAAAGCCGTTGCTAAGGCAATTCGCTTGCGGTAGCCGCCGGACAAGTCGGCAATTTTCGCATCAAAATCCTCAATCCCCAACTTGGTCAAAATCAATTTGGCCTTCGTTTCCAAGTCCCACGCATCCACCTCATCAATGCGTTCCGACACCGCAGACAGACGCGCCATCAGCTTGTCTGTATCCCCTTTGCCGTGGGACAATTGAGCGGAAATTTCCTCGTATTCTCGCACTAAAGCCATTTGTTCGCCACTGTCAGCAAATACTTGCTCTAAGACAGTGTGATTTTCGTCTAAATCCGGCTGTTGGGGGAGATAGACAATTGTAGACCCTGGATTGACCCAGCGATCGCCAGAGTCGATCGACTCCATACCGGCAATCATTTTCAGCAGGGTTGATTTGCCGGAACCGTTGGTGCCGATGAGTCCGACTTTATCGCCTTCATCCAGGCTGAAGCTGGCATCTGTCAAGAGTTCCTTGATGCCGAAGTCTTTTTTGATCGATCGCAGAGTAAAAATAGTCATGAGTATATAAAATTATTTACCTAACTTTTGACATCGATAAGCGAATTGCGGTATTTTAAGTTATATCATATATTGTAACGCATCTGCAATACAATTATAGGAACAATCTAGACTAAAAAAGTGAATGTTCCAAATAGATTTCACACTAGACGCTTTGTTTTTCTATGATATCAGAAGTAGGACTATCAAAAAGGCGTGATTTTCAGTTTAACTGGGACACTTGATCTGGTTTCATCCGAACTAATCTTGATGTTGCGAGGGCCAAAATGAAAAGAGATCGTATTACAAGCAATCCAAAGCGGATGAACGGGCAACCATGTATTCGCGATCTTCGGCTTACTGTTTGTCGAGTGATCGAGCTGCTAGCAACTTATCCCGATCGAGAAGAGCTAGATCAAGAGTTTCCAGAACTAGAGGATGAAGATATCCGGCAAGCCCTAGGTTTTGTATCTTCTTACCTTGACGAGCTCATCATTGAGCTACCTAATCGCTAGTGAGTTAACTACTATTACAACTGAATAAACCGCTTTTTTACATTATTTCATACAAAACACTAAATTGGGTATGACGAGGAGATTGACAAACAAAAAACCTAGGCGGTAAAATGAGGAAAAAAGCACGGATAATTCTCAAATGAACGATCGCTCCTCAGCAGATTTGATATCTGTGACAGAGTTACACCCCCAGCTTAATGACTTACTCCAGCAACTATCACCAGAACGATTACAAGTGCTTGCTGATTTTGCGGCTTACTTAGCAAATGCTGAAAGCGAAGCTGCAACTCAAGAACTTTTGGCAATTTCTGGATTGCTAGAGCGAGTTAAGCAAAATCGAGCAACTCCTAAAACTGATTATACAAAGTGGAGAACTCTTCGCAATGTACTATAATATAGATACCAACCTTTGTTGGAGTATCTTTGTATGTCCTTGTTATATAGACGCAGGTGCTTATGTCTCAAGCAATTAGGCAAGACATCATCAATATCGCCGAAGAGCAGATTGACGAAATAAAGCAAAAGATTGACTACCATACTACAGAATACACTATCGAATTCATAGTCGATAAATACCTGGAACAAGATGGTGGAGGGATCGGTGAGATTTATATCCCTGAATTTCACAGAAACTTGAGATGGGATATTAATCATCAATCTCGATTCATTGAATCCATTATTATTGGTGTTCCTATTCCTGCCATGATTGTCGTAGAAATCTATGAAACTGGAAGACTAGAAATTGTGGATGGCTCTCAGAGGGTGAGGACTCTTGCAGCTTTCATGACAAATCAGTTGCAATTGAGTAATCTCCAAACATTAGATTCTCTAAATGGTTCCTATTTTAATGATCTCGCACCCTCACGCCAAAGAAAGTTTAAATATACTTCGCTTAGAATGATAATTCTCTCAGACAAAGCTGATGAAAAAGTAAGGAATGATATTTTCTATCGCATCAACACCAGTAATCTCGATCTAACTCCTAATTCTAATAGTCTGCTACCAAACTCATAAGCCTGAGAATATGAAACCAAGAATTGACTATGCTAAGAATAAACTTTTAAGTCGCAGCCTATGAAAGAGTTCATCAGAGACTTTAACAGGCGAGTGGCAGAAATCCAGAAATATTTTGAATTAGTAGATAAAATTGAACAAATTGGTGCATTATCTTCTAAATCAATCATCTTCCCATCAGGTGAATATATTGTTGATAGCGAGATTCAAAAAATCTTGCAGTCTCATTGTTACCTGCTATTATACAATCTTGTCGAATCTTCTATCAGAAATGGTATAACTGCCATTCATGATGTTATTTTAGTCGAGCAATTAACTTATAAAGATTTAAGTCCGAAAATAAAGAGATTGTGGTTGCTGAACGATAAAAGTAAAAGTTTCAGAGACTCATATATCAAAAAGGATAACGTAGCTGACAATCTTCAGGAATTAATTAAATCGGTTTTGGATGATGAGATGGTTTTGTTAGATCCATCTAATATTCCCATATCGGGAAATTTGGATGCTAAAACTATCAAAGAACTCATAGATATGTATGGCTTCTTTGGAAATTTAGGAGTTGCGAGTAGAGAAATAGATGACATTCTGAATTTTGTGGTTAAGATTCGATGTGATTTGGCACATGGAAATGTTTCGTTTTGTGATGCTTCGAGTCAAATACTTTGGAGCAAGTTAGTTGATGACAAAGATAAATTGGTAAAATATATAACTCATCTGCTGAATAATATTGATGATTACATTGAGAAGAAGAAATACAGAATCTAGCAGTCGATTTTGATGCGTAAACCTTCGCTAAATCGCGATAGCCAGTGGAGATTGAAAAACCAAAATCCTCTGCGGTAAAATGAGGGAAAAAGCACGGATAATTCCCAAATGAACGATCGCTCCTCAGCAGATTTGATATCTGTGACAGAGTTACACCGCCAGCTTAATGACTTACTTAAGCAACTATCACCAGAACGATTACAAGTGCTTGCTGATTTTGCGGCTTACTTAGCCAATGCTCAAAGCGAAGCTGCAACTCAAGAACTTTTGGAAATTTCTGGATAGCTAGAGCAAGTTAAGCAAAATCAAGCAACTCCTAAAACTGATTACACAACCTGGAGAACTCTTCGCTCCGATTGATGAAGTTGTTCTCCATCCTGATGCTCAAAAGGTTTATGTCAATCTCGATCGCCCATGCCCTCCAATGTACTATAATTCAGATACCAACCTTTGTTGGAGTATTTTTTTATGTCCTTGCAAGAGCTTAAAGAAAAAGCCAGCCAACTATCAGTCAGCGATCGCCTTGCCCTGCTAGGTGCGATCGTTCAATCCC
Organism: Microcoleus sp. T2B6; assembly: GCF_036700475.1. NCBI lineage: Bacteria > Bacillati > Cyanobacteriota > Cyanophyceae > Oscillatoriales > Microcoleaceae > Microcoleus > Microcoleus sp. T2B6. The sequence continues at coordinate 31,826 of NZ_JAUBOZ010000086.1, forward strand.
TGCAAAGTACACCGGAAATTGAGAATTGGCAATATTTAACTGCACGTCCTCATGCTTGGCGCAAACAACTTTATATTAAGGGACGTAAATTACTAGCATCGACTATTTGGCGAGACATGACTGCTAATGGGATGTCACCGGAACAAGCCGCCGAAAACTGGGATTTACCACTTTCTGCTATCTATGAGGTGATTGATTACTGTGAGAATAATCAAGAATTTTTAAAATTAGAAGCAGACGAGGAACGCTATCGATTGGAAGTAAAAGGAGTCCAAGTTGAGCCTACGAATGCTGCTTGACGAAGATTCTCAAGCAAAGTATTTAGTCAATCTTCTTCAGGCAGCCGGTCACGATGTAGCCACAGTCAATACATTGGATTTAATGAATCATCCAGATTCAGTCGTGCTAGACGCTGCCAGAGAAAATGAGAGAGTGCTGCTTACACGCAATTGTGATGACTTTCAGCAATTACATCAAGCGAACCCAGAACATTCAGGAATTTTGGCAGTTTATCAAGATTCTGAAGCTTCTAAGAATATGAGTTATCAGGCGATTGTGAAGGCAATTGATAATTTAGAGACGGCAGAATATGACCTCACTAATCAGTTTGTGGTTCTCAATCAATGGAGTTATTAATGAGAAATTTATGTAAAGATGCAAAATAGAAGTCTCATTGTTACCTGCTATTATAGAATATTGTCGAGATATAGTTGCTGCTAGACAGGCGATTGATCGCAGTTCCAACTGGATTCGCCGCCTTTGAAATTCTCTCTACTGCTCAAACTATTTATGTCAAATAACCTGGATCGCGCTTCCTTAATCGATCGCTCTTTTTCTTTCAACAATTGCTTTGCCCGTTTTACCCGTTGGGCGATCGAATATTGTTAGGGAGATGTGCCTATCAACTGCTTCAACAGATGGCTGAAAGGAAATGGACTCATACCCAGCAATTGAGCAAAATCTGCAAGCTTAATATCTTGATTCCGATGTTGGTTGATGTACTCGGTTTGAGTTTCTGGTTGTATTTTGCTTCGCCAGTGCGATCGCTATCTCTGGGATGCTTTTGAGAACTGGCATTGCAAGCCATAGCTTGATTGTGCCTAGATAGCAATCACTTTTGAAGTCATTGTAGAAATATAAAGTTTTAATTTTAATAATTTTCCCTGACTTTACTTCCCTTGGTGTCCAACTTAAAGATTCAACAGACAGCAGCCACCTTGACATGGCTGGCAGTACGCACCTTACTTGTATCTAGAGACGGGCAGTTTCAACAATATCTTCTCTACCTTTCGGAAGAGATAAACGCGCCATGATATAACCTCACAAAAATAATGTTTTGAGTAAAAAGGCGGGGGTGGAAAGTACGAATGCAGATTGTAGGGTTTCCTTGCCTGTCATTCCCAAGTGCGATCGCCGAAGATAAGAGTATAGAAATTAAACGGCTGGTTTTCACCCGCCCCTACACAAAATGAACTTACAAAAAGAACAACAAGTAACAATTCTACAAGACGAAACAGCAGCGACTGGAAATTCAGCCAACCCAACAGTTGAAACTCATGTATTCGCCTCAGAATTTGCAACAGAGGAAAAAGTCAGAGTGGAAGAATTTAAGATTAGCGGCGACAGCCTAATTGGTAAAGTCAAAGAACTAATTCAGCAAGGAAAACTCCGCCGCCTTGTCATCAAAAACTCGCAAGGGCGGACTTTGGCAGACATTCCGCTGATGGCTGGATTGGTAGGCGGCGTTGCCGGCTCAGTAGTCTTTCCAATTGCTGCTGTACTTGCTACAGTAGGGGCAGTTGTGGCTCATTTGACTGTAGCAATCGAGCGCAAAGAATAGTCATTAGTAATTAAAAATCTTCTCTTCAAGTCCGCGAAGGCGGACTTTGTTTGTTTAGGACTGAGAATTAAATAACTTCCACAAGTTTGTGGGATGGGCGTCCCGCCCGTCCTTTTTGGACGGGCGGGACG
>NZ_JAUBOZ010000087.1:0-33294 GCF_036700475.1 Microcoleus sp. T2B6
TGGGGGTGGAACTACCTCACTATAAAAAGCATGAGAAAAAAAAGGAAAAAGAAGCCTGCGGTCTAACTGTACTCAGTTGACCGTCAGGTTTGTTCACAGAAAGTAGAATTAAACATACTTGGTAGGGACAAAACATTGTTTTTTCCCTAGTCTATTGGAGGGAATTGAGAATTGCTGGATTCACCGCCGAACCGCTGAATTAAACACTCGGCAATTCTGGCTGCTGCACCGGGTTCTCCCATGCGCCGCCAGCCATTTTCAGCGATTAGCTGCAATCTGTCGGGGTCGCGGAGCAAAGACTGCACGGCGCCGGCAACTTCGGCGGGATGTTTGACTAAAATTAATGACGGGCCTAACAGGCGACTTTGAGCTTCTGCAAAGGCGGGAGTAAATTGCGGGCCGTTTCCGGGAATGGCGATCGCCGGTTTTCCTAAACCTACAAATTGTTCTGTAGCCGTTCCTGCCATTGCTATTGCTAAATCGGCTTCGTACAAACAATCGTTAAAACTTTGCTGAGTCAAAATCATCGTGGCGTTTCTCTGCACAAATGTCAATGGCAATAGCAAATTAGGAGATTCTTTCCGAATTTCTTGAGCGCTAGAAACAGGAGGTCGTAAAATACTTCCTTCACGCCGCTGCGTTCTAATTTCGCCGTCTTGTCGCCAGCCGAAAAAATCTAAACTAGGTCGCAAAGCTTCTAAGTTTAACTCTGGAGAAATGGCTCCGAAAAATAACAATTTCCGATCGGCAAACAAGGATAAAATTCCGGCTACAGCCTCTACTATTAGCAGCCAATTAGCATAGGCTTCCGGCGCTCTAGAACCGGGGAGTAAGGTGATGATGAGCGATCGCTCCATTTCCCGAAACTCTGCGTCAGGGCCGTAAAAACCGGCGGGGTTTTCCGGTTCGAGTCCGTCCATCATCGGGTTTCCGAGATCGTAAGCGGGAATTCCCAGCTTTTGTAAAGTCTCGGCGGTCAGCGCGTCCCTGGCAAAAACGGCCCGACAGCGCGATCGAGTCATCAACCAGCGCTCCCAAGGGAAATAAATCGATCGCGACCAACCCCACCCACCAAAGACCCTGGATTTGCGAGCCAGAGGCCCGTCCTCGTCTCGCAAATAATACTCCGACTTGGCAGTACCGACAAAGGCATAGGGGGCGCCGCTGAGCCAAGCAAACAGCAGCGGTACAATATCCCCGCAGGCTAAAATAACGCTGTCTTGATTCCCAGACTGTTTTTGGGCTCGCACCCAAGCGCGGATGGCTTTCAACTGAGCGATTGTCAACTGAAGCAGGCCGCCTTTAACATCGCGCAAAAATTCTCTCCCGTCCATGTAAATAAAGCCGCCCGAAGGCATCCGCTGCACCGGGCCGATGATGCGGGCGTTTTCTAGTTGAGCGAAAGCTTGCCCTTCACCCACTAGCGGAAACACGGCTAATTCTGGCGGATGCGGGTGCTGTTGCAGTTCCTGCAAGATGCGAAGGGCGATCGCGTCTTCTCCGTGGCCGTTACTGAGGCAAAGTAATTTCAATCCCAACTCTCTCAAAAACTCTCTTGTCAAAAAATAGCCGGCAAACCCTGGGACTTCAGTCTAGGGATGGAAAGCAACTTTCCACTTTAGTTTACCAGAAAAATCTTGTTTGAAAGAGTACAAAACACGGTAGGATCGAACCCGATCCGGCGCTACTCAAAATCTCTGGTTTACCCAAAGATATCTGGCATTTAACAGCAGTTGCTCGGACTCTGGGATACAACTTCTGAAGCGGTAAAATAACTTGTTTAATGTTGGGAGTTACAGCGGCCTGCACTGACCATTGCGCGATCGACAATTGCCAGATATCCGGCTCAATAACGCGGCGGTAAGTTGCTGCACATCTAAATTATATGTATCCAGCCAAGCTCTCAACCATGATAGTCATACTATTTTTCGTCGATATATTGGTTTAAAGTATTCCGAATTTGTTTGAGCTGAAATCCCTTAGCAAGTTGGCGCAGCTTCGAGACAAACGGCACTAAATTAGGTTCTAAACTCTCCAGCTTAGCACTCTCCTCAAAAATTTCTTCAATGTCGCCCATAGCTGCGAGTTTCAAAAGTTTTGCTACTGACTCAGAAGCTGCAGGTAACAGAGAAGAATAAGCAGGCAAATCAGAGGCTGGTGACAAACTGGGAGTTTTGCGCTTTTTGTTTTCCGAAGATTCCCCATAAATCCATTCTAGTCCCAAATGCACGCGCAACTGTTCCAAAAAGTGATTTGCTTCGATCGGTTTGGGAAGAAAAGCATCGTACCCTGCGAGGATGCTATCTTGCTGCGTAGCCTCGAAAACGCTAGCTGACATAGCGATTAACACAACATCTTTTACTTCCGGCAACTGCCGCAGTTTTCTGGCACTTTCTAAGCCATCCATTACAGGCATCCGCAAGTCCATTAAAATCACATCCGGTTGAAATTCAACTGTTTTGCAGAGGCATTCTTGACCGTTTTTCGCCTCTGCAACCTCAAATCCCAAACGCCGCAGCAGCCTGCACAACAAATCGCGATCCAGTTGATTGTCATCCACGATTAGCACTTTCCGCTTGTTGCCGATAAAACCGACAAGCCAGCGTTTTTCCTGCAAAGGAGACACCTCCAAGTACCGTTTAGCTGCTGGTAATTCTAAATCTACCCAAAAAGTGCTGCCTTTTCCCAAAGTGCTGTGGACGCGAATTTCGGCACCCATTAGTTTCGCTAATTTCTGGCTAATCGAGAGTCCGAGACCTGTACCTTCAACAAATGTATTGCCTCCTACTTGGTGGAAAGGCAAAAATATTTCTTCTAACTTGCTTTGGTCTATGCCCGTGCCGGTATCCTCGACTTGAAAGCGGATTTTTAAAGCGTGTTTGGCTGCGATCGCATTGTGGGCGAAGCGCATATAATTTTCTTTCAGTTCCGAACTCAAAGTCGAGAACTCATAATTTTCTCCTTGCCCTCGACTCCAGGCCCCTGTGCCGACATAGCCGACTTTGAAAGTCACACCACCACTGTTAGTAAATTTAACGGCATTGCTGAGTAAATTTATGAGAATTTGGCGCAATCTTTTTGGATCGACACGAACGCAGCTAGGCAGGGGAGAGACTTGTTCGTAATTGAATAAAATTTCTTTTTGAGAGGCCCGCATCTGAAAGAGATCGGCAATGTTTTTGATAAAATTTATAAAATTTAACTCTTCCGGGTAGAGTTCCATTTTTCTAGCTTCAATTTTGGAAAGATCTAAAACATCGTCGATTAACATCAGCAGGTGTTGACCGCACTGTTGAATATTGCTGAGACTTTCTTGGTGATCTGAGCTTAAGTCTTTGTCGGTTTTGAGGATTTGAGTGTAACCTAAAACCCCGTTTAAAGGGGTGCGTAGTTCGTGGCTCATATTGGCAAGAAATTCGCTTTTGGCGCGGTTGGCGCTTTCTGCGGCTAATGCAGCTTGTTGGAGGGCAGATTCTGCAAGTTTGCGATCGACAATTTCCGTTTGTGCTTGTTGAAATAGCGTCGATTGCTGGATCGCGATCGCCAATTGCACGCACAATTGCCGGAGGGATTCTATTTCTGAGGAATCCCAGGAACGGGGGCCGCTGCAATCGTGGGCGATCAGGAGTCCCCAGAGCTGATTTTCTGCCGTCTGCTGGACCTGGGAAATGCTTTCTCTGGCTTGTAAAATCGGCACTATTAAGTTAGCTTTAACTCCAAATTGTTCTAGAAATTTAATGTGACATTCGCTCATATTTTCCGCGTAAATATTTTCTATAGCGCGAATATAGCCTTGCTGGTAAACATCAACAAATTTTTCTCCAAAACACGGATCGAAATTGTCAAAGTTTTGCAGCAAACTTATATCTTTTGCTACAGATTCGACAACTACAAGACCGCTCCAGTCGGGATTGAATCGGTAAATAACTGTGCGATCTGTTTGCAAAAATTGCCGCACTTGTTCGACAGCAGTTGTCAGGACTTCTTCTAAATTTAGGGAGGAGCGAATGCGATCGAGCATGGCAACTACCAGCCGTTCTCGCCTTAATTGCTGCTGCAGGGCCATCTCGGCTTGCTTGCGTTCGGTGATGTCGGTAATTACTCCCACTAACCCGATTAAATGACCAGTTTCATCTTTAATGCCGTCGGCGCGAAATAAAGTTGTTACCAGTTCGTTGGTTTTAGTTTTGATTTTGAGTTCGCTTTGCCAAGATTTGCCTTTACGGATCGTTTTAAACATTTCTAGCAGCACTTTAGTTTGGGGGTAAATTGCTGTTAATCCGCCTGCTGTGTTTAGTTCTTCTGCGGTGTAGCCGTACTGTTGAACAAAGGCTTGATTGTGGTATAGCGATCGCCCTGTCAAGTCAGCAATGCCGATCGCATCGCTGGTGCTTTCCACCGCTTGAGTAACTCGCAGCAAATCTAATTCTGCTTGTTTGCGATCGCTAATATCAGTAATAGTGCCGATATAGCCTTTAATTTCCTGCTTGTCTCCGATTTCTGCAATTGCCTGACCTATCACCCAAATTACACGACCGTCTGGACGCTGAAAGCGGTATTCTGATTTAAAAGGAATTTTCTCAATAATTGCTCGATGCCATTCATTTTTTACCCGCTCCACATCATCGGGATGTATGGCATTCATCCAGCCAATTTCTGCTGCTAATTCTGCGTTTAATCCCGTAATTTCGCTCCACCGCTGATTCACATAAAGGCAATTTCCCAAGGTGTCGGTGTGAAATATGCAAACTGGCGATGCTTCTGCTAAAGTTTGGTAACGGCGCTGGCTCGCTCGCAGGGCTGATTCTACCTGTTTTCTATTAGTTATATCGCGGACTATAGAAATGATTTCGCCACCGACAAGCATTGTCAGCGACAATTCTTGAGGGAACTTAGTACCGTCCCGGCGCTGACCGGTAGCTTCTATATTGCAGTACCCTTTTTGCAGGAGCCTCGGCATTATTTGTAGTTCAAAAAATAGATTTTCTGCTTTGCTGTAGAGCATTTGCCATTTCTTACCATACAGTTCGCTAGGGCTAGCCAAGCCGTACATTTTGAGATAAGCGTCGTTGGAATAAATACATTGTTTATTATTATTAAAAATGGCGATTCCGTCATAAGCAGCGGCCATTGCTACTGCTTGTCGCTGGAGTTGGGACTCTGCTTGTTTACGAGAGGTAATGTCGTGACCGACTGAGTAGATTAAACCTTCTTCGCTAAATGGCGATGCCGTCCACAGGAAGTATTTGTAAGAACCGTCTTTGCAGATGTAGCGGTTTTCAAAGGAGATACTGGACCTACCCGCGATTAGTTTTGCTCCTTCGGCTGCGGTGGCTTTTCGATCGTCTGGATGAACAAATTCGATCATTGGCTTGGCAAACAATTCACTAATACTGTAGCCTAAAGCTGTTGACCAAGCTGGGTTTAAACGTTTAAAATAACCGTCAAAACCTACAATACAAAGCAAGTCTAAGGAGATGGTAAAAAAACGATCTCGCTCTGTTTGTGCCTGCTTTAATTCAGTGATATCCATCACTAAACCGTCCCAGATAATATCGCCTTCGCTGCCAGATTTGCTTTCATTAGTGAGCCTTTCTGGTCTCGCAGCTCCTTGCAGCCACTTAACTTTTCCAGATGGCAAAGTCTGTCGCCACTGCTGCTGCCAAGGTTCCAGCGTAGTAGCTGAAATTGCCATCGATGCTTTTAAATCTAAGAGGTCGTCTGGGTGAATTCCATTGGAAATTAGTTCCGCATTTTCCTCTATGGCTTCGGCCTCTAATTCGTAGAGTTGCCGGCTGCCTGAAGAGATGTAGGGGAAAGACATTTTTCCATTGGCTGACCTTCGTAATTGATAAATTGTTCCCGGCAGGTTAGCTACCAATTTTTGAAAGCGAGCTTCGCTTTGTTCCAGGGCTTTTTGTTGCTGTCTGTATTCGGTAAAATCTCTAATTGTACCCACTATTACTTTACTGCCGTCTGCTATTTTGAAGACGCTTTTTTTTGTAGAAATTATGTGTTCTTTCCCGGCCGAGTCTGTGAATTGTTCTTCGGTTTCCCAGCAGATCCCCGTTGTCAATACTTCTTCATCTTTTGTCCAAAAAACAGCAGCTTCTGATTGGGGAAAAAAGTCATAATCGGATTTGCCGATCAGTTCTTGGCGCGATTTGCCGACCAACTGACAAAAAGCATCATTTAATATCATCCAGCGGTGTTGCTCGTCTTTGACAAAAATTGGGTCGGGCGTAGCATTTATGGTGTGGTTTAAAAATTCTTCTGACGCTTTCAGTTTTGCTTCGTATCGGTAGCGATCGCTCACGTCCAACACTACTTCGATGATCCGGTCGATAGACCCGTCCTGGCGGCGGATGCAGCGCAGGGAAACTCGCGTGTGAACTATTTCGCCGTTTTTTCTGAGCCACCTTTTGTCTAAGATGTAACCGTCGAGCCTACCTGCTAACATCTGAGAAAAATTTTCACAATTAGCCTCCAAATCCTCTGGATGAGTCAACTCTAGCCAATTCTTTTGCAAGAGTTCGTAGCGCTCATAGCCCAGCAAACTGCACAGGGCATCGTTAACTTCTATCCAGTGGCCATTGAGAGGAATTTCGCTGTCAATAATTGGAGCGATGATGGCAATGCCGATCAGGGAATTTGCCACCACCGAGCGATATTTTTCTTCACTTTTTCGCAAAGCATCTTGACTGTTCTGGCGTTCTATGGCGTAACGGAGCGATCGAATTAACAGTTCGCTGTCGATTTTTCTTTTTACCAAATAATCCTGTACGCCCACCGAAATCAACCGCAGGGCAAGTTCTTCGTCGTTTTGGGCGGTCAGAACTACGATCGGCACATTTACCCCGTACTCTTGTACCCGAGCCACCGTCTCGATTCCCAGACTATCTGGCAGTGAAAGGTCTAATAAAATTATGTCAAAAGTTTCTTCATTCAATCGCTGCTGCGCTTCGCTGAGGCGCTCTACTTTCGTCAGCACTATACGCTGCGCGCCGCCAATTTCTGACAGCAAATCTTCAATCAGCTCAGCTTCGTGATGGTTGTCTTCTACTAAGAGAACTTTAAAGCAGATAGGAGGCAAAGCTAAGTTAAAAACTGCTTTCATAATATTTTTCACCCAGAAAATATTAAACTAACTTGAATTTTACCTTTTATTTTTAGGGCAGTCATTCAATTGCCCGTACACATACATCTATCCTCAGATTGGGGAGAGTAAGCAAGCGTTACAAAAATCATGTTTAATAATTAAAATTATATCACGCACGAACTAGACTGTCAACGGAAAATAATTTTTATTATAACTGGTAATTTATACCACTAAAAAAAGCAATGCAACTGTAGCCCCTCTCCCCACCCCAATACTCACAATCCTTCCCAATTATTCAAGGCTTTCCTCTCCCATATTAAATATTATTAACTTCGAGATTATATCATCTCGTTTAGGGTTTATAAGAGAGAAAGTAATTAATTTTTTCTACCTTATAGCTGATACATTTTACCGAAATTACGCCTCAATTAAGCGAGAGTAAAGTGAAACGTAGAACCTTGCTCCGGTTCCGATTCCACCCAGATACATCCGCCGTGAAGTTCCACAATTTTTTGACAAATTGCTAAACCAATACCTGTCCCAGAATATTCTCTTTGAGTGTGCAAGCGCTGGAAAATTTGAAAGATACGTGTTTGATGCTGGGGAGCAATCCCAATTCCATTATCTGAGATAGAAATTAACCAGTTTTCCTCCTGTTTGCCAGCGGTAATATGAACCACAGGCGGTGCATCGTGGCGATATTTAATCGCATTGCTGACTAAATTTTGAAATAGCTGTACGAGTTGAGAAATATCCCCCATTACCGTTGGTAATTCGCTGTAGGTGACAACGGCTTTATTCTCGCGGATCGCCCCTTGCAGGTTCGCGAGTGCTTGCTCGACTGCATGATTGCAATCTGTCAGTTCAAAAGGTTTCCGACTCCTGCCAACGCGCGAATATTCGAGTAAATCGTCAATTAAAGTTTGCATTCGGGTGCAGCCCTGAACGATATTGCCGATAAACTTACTACCTTGGCTGTCGAGTTGGTCTTTGTAGCGTTTTTCTAAAAGTTGAGCGTAACTAGCAATGGTTGCTAAAGGCGCTTGCAAGTCATGAGAAGCCACATAAGCAAATTGTTCTAGTTCTGCATTTGAACGCGCCAATTCTTGGTTAGATTTTAAGAGAGCAGATTCGGCGCGCTGGCGGTGGGATATCTCTTGTTGGAGTACCAAATTTTGCTCTTGCAAAGCTTTTTCAACGGCGCAACGCGTGCGGATTTCTTGTTGCAAAATTTGGTTTTTTTCCTGAAGAGTTTTTTCGACTGCTAAGCGGCTAGTGATTTCTTCTTGCAGCAGCATATTTTGTTCTTTTAGCTGCTTTTGTAAATTCCGTAGGCTGAGGTGACTTTCGATACGGGCGAGCACTTCTTCAAACTGAAATGGCTTGCTGATATAGTCAACAGCTCCCACAGTAAATGCGTTTACTTTGTCAAATACTTCATCTTTAGCGCTGATAAAAATTACCGGGATTTCGCGAGTTTTTGCTTCTAGTTTCAAGTGCTGACAGACTTCGTAGCCGTTCATTTCCGGCATCATTATGTCGAGCAAAATTAAATCTGGTGGATTAGAATTGCAGGCTCTCAAAGCCATTTTTCCGTTAATCACGCAGCGGGGGGTGTACCCCCTCTGAGTCAACATTGTAGACAAGAGACGCAGGTTTTCTGGTGTATCGTCTACTACTAAAATGTTTCCTAGCGGCGTCCCTGGTTGGTGATTGTTCATTGATTATTTCCCAGTTCCTGTTTTCTACACAAAAAATGTTGGCAGCTATTGTATTTAGGACTTACGGAAAACACCCGGTTTCTAGTAGGAATATTGGGAAAAGAAAACGAGGAATCCGCTCATAAACCGGGTGTTTAGCCGTTTGTGCATAAGCAAGTCCTGTTATTGTTCGTTTACCAATCCTCAAACCCCCAGCAGCAGAGTCAGAGCATTATTGTTCCAAGTCAATCCTTTATCTAAAACCTTAAATCCCGCGACTTCGCACATAGCTTCTAAAGCAGTAGCTGTAGGTAGCCACCAGCACGGCGCAAAATCGTTCATGTCAAAAACTGCTTTCTCAGTTATCCCTATAAGTTGGTTGTTGTTGATGTATGGTCGCCAGTAAGCTGTTAAAAGAGCTCGTTCAGCGTCGTCCAAAGCTGGAATAAACATTACTCCAGAAGCGGGAATTTCATAGCGTCCCAACTCATTTTCTATTACTTCTTGGGTAATAACTGAAGTGAAAACTAAATGCTCGCGAGTTATCTGACGCAAGGCAACTAAAATCTGCAACGGATGGGGGTGATGGTACAAAACTCCTGCACAGTGAGTTACATCGTAAGGCTCGCCAATGTCGGCAAGCTGAATCTGAGTGATATCTTGATTGATACAGTGATAATTAGCAATATTTAAACTTGTCATGCGATCGTGAAAATCTTGCCACCACTGGAGGGAGGCCGGCATGGCATCAATCATTGTCAGAGAAACAGCACCGTATTTGCTAGCTACAGATACTTTTTCGCTGACAGTTCCCCACAAGCCGCCGACTTCTGCAAAAGTCTTGCCTTTGGCGACTCGGGCGATATAGCGATCGCGAATATCCTTAGCCTCTAACTCTAATAATATACTAGATTCCCCTGTTTGACGCTGTTTTTCTAAAATATCCTCTAATTTTTTGGATATTTCTGGATCTTTGGGTCTAATTTCTAATGCCATCAAGTACAACATTATGGCTTCGTTAAGCCGATCGCTATCAGCAAACTTTTGGGCTATTTCGCAGTAAAATTCAGGAGCGTGCTGCGGCTGCATTTGGTGGTGATAGTAGCTAGTTGCTACATCTGAATCTACCGGAGTTCTTTTAATTAGAGCCTCACCTAACTTTAGGTAAATTCCCGGTAGAGACGGCTCGATTTGAATCGCACAAAGGTAGGCGGAAACAGCATCGTTCCATGCGTGACTTCCACTCAAAGCATCGCCTAAATTGTAATAAGACCAAGAAATAGTGGGATTAAGTTCAATAGCACGTTGGTAAGCCGTAGCTGCGGCTTTCCACTGTTGGGTTTTTAACAGCGCTGCTCCTAAATTGTGGTAAGTCCAAGAGAATTCTGGATTGAGTGCGATCGCCCGCCGATAAGCGAGTGTTGCGGCTTCAAACTTTTGAAGTTTAACTAAAGTCAAAGCTAAGTTATAATGAGACCAAAATAAATCCGCATTTAGTGCGATCGCCCGTTCGTATGCAGCCTCAGCTTCTGACCACTTTTCTAGTTTAACAAGAGCATCCCCTAACTGGTGAAAAGCTGAGAAAAAATTCGGATCTAATTCAGTAGCGCGCTGGTAAGCTGCGGCGGATTCAGACCATTCTTCTAATCGATCGCAAGCTGCACCGATGCTGTAGTAAGACCAAGAATAATCCGGGTTAATTTCAACAGCCGTGCGGTAGGCGATCGCAGCTTCTTGCCATTTTTCTAACTTGAGCAGCACGCTGCCTAAGTTGTAGTAGGACAAAAAAGAATTGGGATTTAAATCAATACTTTTTCGGTAGGCAGCCTCCGCTTCGCGCCAGAGTTCCTTAGCTTGCAAAACATTGCCTAATTTGTAATGAAAATCCGAAATCTCCGGCTGGAGTTGAATAGCTTTGCGGTAGTGAACAATAGCTTCGTCCCACTGCTTTAGCTCGCTAGCCGCTTCTGCTAATTGGCAGTAAGCTTCGCAAAAACTCGGGTTTAAATAAATCGTGCGGTGGTAACAAGTCAGCGCTTTTTCTGGCTTGTTTTGCGCCAATAAAGTATTACCTAAATCGAGATATTCTTCCGCTATCTCTATCGGTTCCACCATGAGTGCTTGATACCAACAGTCTGCTGCTTCTTCAGCTTTACCGACTTGGGTAAATATCCGGCTCAAGTTACGGTAAAATCCTGCAAAGTTTGGTTGCAGGGAGATGGCTTTTTGGTAACAGGCGATCGCCTCTTGCCACTGTTCCAAAGTAGCGCAGACAGTGCCGAGGTTAGCAAAAGCTTCGGCAAAATCGGGTTGCAGAGCGATCGCAACTTTATACCAATACCTTGCGTCTTCTAGTTTACCCTGAGCTTGCAGCGCCTTTCCCAAGGTCTTGCAAGTCTCTGCTGAATTGGGTTCAGATGCCAAAACTTGTTGGCAAAGTGCGATCGCCCGATCGAAGTTCCCTGTAGCCAAATAAATTTCTGCCTGCTGCTGGAAATTCACTTGCACTGTTTCTGAATTCATTTTTTCTTTTCCTTTTGAGTAATCATTCCATGTAAAATTATATGCTACACTTTGCCAAAGTTCAAGTTTTTGTAAGTAGATATACCGAACACAGAATAATGCTGAAGGTCCGCCACATTAATATAAACTAGATAATCATAGGTTAACAGCGAGCTAAATAATGTCAACACCTACTCAAACACCGCAAGTAAGCGTAATTATACCTGTATATAATGGATCTCGCTACATCGTACAAGCGGTGGAGAGCGCGCTGTCCCAAACTTTTACTAATTTGGAGATTATTGTTGTAGATGATGGTTCTAGCGATCGCACGCAGGAAGTATTGCAGCCTTATTTTGACAGAATTCGCTACATATACCAGGAAAATCAAGGAGTAGCAGCCGCCAGAAATATTGCTTGCCAACTAGCGCAAGGGGAGTTTTTAGCCTTTCTAGATGCCGATGACTATTTCCTACCATCCAAGCTAGAGAAACAACTAGCTTGCTTTGACGCTGACCCCACCTTAGATATGGTGCAAACAGGTTGGCTGATGGTCGATGAAACAGGGAAAGATATTTTTGAAATTAAGCCTTGGCAGCAAGCGTCTAAATTAGATTTAGAAAGCTTTATTATATTTAAATGTGTGCGTCCTAGTGCGATGATGCTGCGCCGAAAGTGCTGGGAAGATTTGGGCGGTTTCGACGATCACTTTCCGCTAGCAGAAGATTTAGATTTTGCCTTGCGTTTGACTTTAAAGGGGTACAAAGCAGTTTGGTTAGAAGAGATTCTTACCTGTTATCGCCAGCATAAGTCTAATATCATGTCAAGCGGTTTGCCGCTAATGAAGAATACAGAAATTTTGATGAAAGAATTCTTTAATCGACCTGATTTGCCTGAGTCAATCCGCCAGTTAAAAAACCAGGAACGCTATCTATGCTTCAAGTGGCTGGCCTGGCGTATGTACCGCGACGGTCATCTAGCAGAGATGGCCCAGTGTTTGGAAAAATCATTGCAATATACGCCTTTTTCGCCCACAAAAACAGTGGTGAGTTGGCTGGAAACTTTTAAGATAGCTTCTGAAGAATACGGTGAAAATTTTGATGCTTATTCGCTGAGTAAGTTAGTGGAATGGCAAGAGATAATTCTGATGGTGATGACTAATCCGCCCCAATCTCAACAGAGTTCTATTCCCACACCTTCAAAACCGCGTGAAGCGAAGCTATCCCGTAGGGAAACGCACATTCTACTCTACAACGCCGACGATCCGGGCGTGGGAGGATTAGCGCAGTACAACCATGCCATTCTCTGTCAGTTAGCCTTGTTGGGCTATCAAGTCACTTGCGTGCAAACCAAACATTCTAGCCCCTTGCTTGAGCGAGAACGAGAGTTAGGTATAGAGCACTTGTGGCTGGATTTTAGCAGCCATAGAGATTTAGCGCGGGTGTTAAGAAATACTGAGGATGCACAAGAGATTTTTTCTACTAATAAACCTGATCTGATTATTTTTAGCGATGGCTGGCCCTATTCCAATTTTGCAGTTAAACAGGTAGTTATTCAGATGGGAATACCATACATGATGGTAATCGGGTTAGTCATGCCAGATCACGCAAATTTTGCCTACGGGGATGTAGTGCCTTATCGAGAGGGAGTGCTGTATCAGTGCCTGCAAGCTAGAGCGGTGATTGTTGGCGCTTATGAACATTTGAATTTATTGCGCGATGACTTTGATTTACCCAAAGATAAGGGGCAAGTGATTTACTTGGGGCGCTCTCCTGAATATTTTGCACCTCCTAATCCTTCGGCTCGCCAACGCCTGCGGCAAGAGTTAAAAATTCCTGAAGATGCGATTGTTTGTTTCACATCTGCTCGATTAGCACCTGTTAAAGGGCATCGATATCAGATCGAAGCAATCAAGCAGTTGAAACAATCTCCCGTGTGGTCTAAACTGTATTTTGTATGGGCCGGGAATGGTGAGGGAAGCTATTGCGATGTAGAAAGAGAATTGAGGGAAGCTGTTAGAGAGTTAGGAGTGAGCGATCGCGTGAAGTTGATCGGACAGCGCTGGGATATCCTAGATTGGCTGGATGCTAGCGACATATTCATTTTGACATCTCTCGGCGATGCAGCACCTTCTTTTGCAGTCATGGAAGCGATGGCTAAAGGATTGCCCGTAGTTGCTTCGGCAGCGGGCGGGATTCCAGAAGGACTCGGCGATACTGGGAAGTTGTTGCCCGATCCGAATACCGATCCGGAGGGAACAGCGAGGGAATTGGCGGAAACTGTAGAAGCTTGGGCGATGAATCCAGAATTGCGGCATCAAATCGGTCAAGCTTGCAAGCAGCGGGCCGAGAAACTGTTTAAAGAGGAACGGATGTTGGCAGAGTCGATTGAGGCGATCGAAAAAGCTTTACTTTCCGATTGCGAAAGAAATCAATTTGTTACTCAACCACAGGTGCAGGGGTGGATGGCTAAGGTAGAAAGCCGGGTGCGCTACAACTTTTTAGTGTGGAAAGCGTGGCACGCTTACTGTCAAGAAGATCTAATCGGGATGCAAAATAGCCTTCAAGAATCTTTGCAGTGTACGCCTTTTTTGAGTACAGAAACGATGTTAAACTGGATAGAATGTTTTGGCAATTTTTCATCTGCAAAAGGGCATCATTTAGATACATATTCTCTGACTAACTCAGCAGAATGGCAACAATTGGTACAGGGGTTACAGGGCATTGAATCTGTATTTTTTCTCCCCTAAAACACCCGAGGGACATTTTAAATTTAGGTTGCTGTCAGCAGTATAGCCACAAATATCAGTAAAATTGTATTTTACAGGCCCAACAACGATCAAAAATCTGTGTATCGGCGTCTAAATCTGTGTTGTGTTCCCAAACCATTCGTTATCACCGAGCAAACTCATGTCAATAGCAAATCCGACACCGCGAGTAAGTGTAATTATTCCAGCATATAATGGAGCTCGCTACATCGCGCAAGCGGTAGAAAGCGTCATCAGCCAAACCTATAAAAACTGGGAAATTATCGTCGTAGACGACGGCTCAACCGACGACACCCGCCAAGCATTGCAGCCTTATGTTGAAAAAATTCGCTATGTTTATCAGGAAAACCAAGGAGTAGCTGCCGCCCGCAACCGAGGAATTCAGGAATCCCGAGGTGAATTAATTGCTTTTTTAGATCAAGATGACTTTTTCTTGTCCGATAAGTTAGCTGGACAAGTTGCGTTATTTGACGCTCAGCCATCACTAGGCATTGTTAATAGTGGCTGGCGAATTGTTAAAGAGCAAGGCGAAAGTATTTGCGATATAAAACCCTGGGAATACTTTCCTCAGCTCGACTTAAAAACCTGGATTGTTTATATGCCCCTACTTCCCAGCGCCATGATGTTTTCGCGGGCGTGGCTGGAACGAGTCGGTGGCTTTGATTCTCAGTATGATTCAGTAGATGATGCCGACTTAATTGTGCGTTTATCACTATCTGGGTGCGAAGCTGTTTGGTTGCCTCAAGTGACAGTATGCTACCGCCAGCACGGGCAAAATGTGTCCATCCAGAGAGCGATAAAACAGGCAAACCTTTGTATTAAATTAAAGCAAAATTTCTTCAGTAGAGCCGACTTACCAGAGGACATCCGCCAATTAGAAAAGCTTGCTTTTTATGAGGCTCTGACATGGATGGCGTGGCAACTCTACTACAGTGGCTATCCGGCAGAAATGACTGACTATTTGCAAAAATCTTTGGATTATACCCCGTACTCCCTGACAGCAACTATAGCAGATTGGGTAAAGCGCATCACCGGAATTGCTAAGACCTACGGCTGCCAAATCGAGGCTATTGCTATGGGAAAATTACCAGAATGGAAACAGTTAATAGCTAGTATCATCACTCCCAAAAAAGTACGCGTCAGTGTCATTATCCCGACTTATAACTGCGAGCGCTACATTCTCAAAGCCGTAGAGAGCGTTCTCAGTCAGAGTTATGAAAACTGGGAAATTATCGTCGTAGATGACGGTTCAACAGACAATACCAGCCAAGTTTTAGCACCTTACCTCGATTTAATTCAATACATCTATCAAGATAACCAAGGATCAGCAATTGCTCGAAATAATGCTTGCAAATTAGCCAAAGGGGAATTTTTAGCTTTTTTAGATGCTGACGACTTCTTCTTAGCAGAAAAACTAGAAAAACAAGTAGCTTGCTTTGACGCTGACCCCACATTAGATTTGGTGCAAACAGGTTGGCTGATCGTTGGCAAAAACGACGAAGGCATCTATGGAGTAAAGCCTTGGGAAGAATCACCAAAATTAGATTTAGAAACTTTTGTTTTGTACAAATCAGCGCGTCCCAGCGCCATGATGCTGCGGCGAGAGTGGTGGGAACGCTTGGGGGGTTTCGATCATCGCTTGCCGCCAACCGAAGATTTAGATTTTGTTCTACGTTTAGCTTTAAAAGGCTGCAAGTCAGTTTGGTTAAAAGAGATATTAACCTGCTATCGCCAGCACGACAGTAATCTCATGTCCAGCGGCTCCAAACTAATGAAAAATATGGAAATTGTGATGGAGCAATTTTTCGCGCGGCTAGACTTACCTCAGTACATCCGCGACTTGAAACGCGAGGAACGTTACAGGTCTTTAGTATGGCTAGCGTGGCGGATGTACCGTGATGGATATTTGGCAGAGATGGTCGAGTGTTTGGAGAAATCTCTTCATTACACTCCTTTTACAGGTACGGAAACAGTATTTAGATGGTTAGAAACTTTTAGGGGTGTTTCGCAAGAATACGGGTTCGACTTTGATACTTATGCCTTAACCAATTTAAAAGAATGGCAAGATATCGTAGTGGTTGCTGCTAACAATACTCCTCAGTTTCAACCTGCACATATTTCGATTTCCCAACCGCAAAAAGCCCGCCTACTACTGTACGCGGAAGACCACGGAGTGGGAGGTTTAGCTCAGTTCAACCACTCGCTGATGTGTAAATTAGTAGCCGAAGGCTACCAAGTTATTAGCGTTCAAACTAAAGCTTCTCACCCTTTAATTGCCGAACAAAAACAGTTAGGTATAGAACATATTTGGCTGGATTTTGACACAATAAAAGAGTTTTTGCGAGGTACTTACAATTTAGGCGATGCTGAAAAAATTTACGCGCAGGCTCAACCGGATTTAATTATATTTAGCGACGGCTCGCCGATAGCCAATTTTGCGGCCAAACAAGTTGCTATTAAGCAGAATATACCGTACATAGTTACTCTCGGTTATATCGATCGCAATTATGAAACTTTCGATCGGGGCGATCAAATTCCCTATTTGGAGGCTGTCTCCTATCAGTACGGTTTAGCCAAAGCAGTAGTAGCAGTGTCCCAGGAAAATTTAAACTTGTTCAAAAGAATTTTTAAAGTGCCTCTAAAACGAGGCAAACTTATTTATTATGGGAGACCTAACAGTTATTTTGAACCGCCGAATCTTTCAACACGCCAACGCCTGCGTCAAGAACAAGGAATCCCTGAAAATGCTGTCGTTTGTTTTACAGCGGCGAGATTGACTCCACTTAAAGGATATCAGTATCAATTGCAGGCGATCGCCCAATTGAAAAATCGTCCAATTTGGTCCAAAATTTACTTTGTTTGGGCCGGGCCTGGGTCTACTACTCACGACAATCTGGAACCTGAATTAAGAGCAACTGTGAGCAAATTGGGAGTAGAAGAACAGGTTAAATTCTTAGGACAGCGCTGGGATATTGCTGATTGGCTCGACGCCAGCGACATCTTTATTTTATCTTCCCAAGCAGAAGGAATGCCGCTAGCAATTATGGAAGCAATGGCAAAAGGATTGCCTGTAATTGCCACAGCAGTCAGCGGGATTCCTGAAGAATTGGGAGATACAGGAAAGTTGCTCCCCGATCCTACAATCGACCCAGAAGGAACAGTAAAAGAGTTAGTAGAAACGCTGGAAATATGGGCCGAAAATCCCGAATCGCGTAGACTTGCAGGACAAGCGTGCAAAGCGCGAGCCCAAGAACTATTCAAAGAAGAACGGATGCTTCGGGAATATGGAGAAATAATTGAACAGGCATTGGTAAGTGACGATGAGAACGACAGTTTCTCTATTAGTCCGAAACTCAAAAAGCAGCTACAGCAAGTGGATAGCCTGCTGAAACACTATTATTTAGTGTGGAAAGCTTGGGAGGCTTACGATCGGGGAGATATGTCCGAGATGGTGAACAATTTGCAATCTGCTTGGGCCTGCACACCTTATTTGACCACAGAAACTATCTTTCATTGGGTGCAAAATTTTAGTGTTTTTGCTGCGGAAAAAGGAGTTAATTTCGATATCAACGAGCTGATCAACTCCCCATCGTGGCAACAAGTGATAGAATCAATACAGGGTTTTGAAGTGTTTTCATCGGTTCGTTAAAACTGAGCTCTTGCAGCATTCTTAGGAACGGGCTCTCCGGCCCCTTCCACAAAACATCAACCAAAGAAAAGATATGCAATTTACATTCAAGTTCCCACGTATTAATAAACTGCTGCCAATTTGTTTAGCTATTGTCACTGTTCTGTTAATAGCCTATTTGGGACAGCCAAGAGCGATCGCCCAACTGCGATCGAACGTTACAGTAGATTTTGGACAGCCAGCCACCGGTACAATTTCCATGAGCGGCATCCTGCACGGAATCGATACCGCAAAACCCCCGGATAGTTCTATCAAACCCTTGCAGCCCAAACTTTGGCGGGCGGGGAGACTCGATATCTACGATCGCATAATCGCCAGCGGAGCCGAGTTTCAGTTAGTAGTTAGCGACTTGTGGGGCTACGGTAGCAATCCCAATGGCTGGCCCTATCAAAACTACCCCGCCTGGGAAGCATTCGTGCGGCAATTAGCTCAGCAAAATAAAGGCAAAAAAATTATTTGGGATGTATGGAATGAGCCAGATTGGAAAGATCCATTTTGGAACGGAAGCAGAGAACAATTCTTTGAAACTTACAAAAGAGCTTACAAAATCTTGCGGGAAGAATTGGGGCCGTCAGCAATGATTGGCGGGCCGAGCCTCGGCCGCTACAGCAAAGAATATCTCGCCGCTTTTTTGGATTACTGCAAGGCTAACAAACTTGAAGTTAATTTCCTCTCATGGCACGAACTTAACGACACGATGATTTTATTTGTTGACGATCACGTAATTGAGGCTAAACGCAATTTTCAGCAAAGTCCCTCTTACAAGGAACTGAAATTGCAAAAAATTTACGTCAACGAAATTGTCGGGAACTTAGCGCAGTACCAGCCGGGGGAAATCTTAGGTTATTTGTATAACTTAGAGTATGCAAAAGCTGACGGTGCTTGCAGAGCTTGTTGGGATACTAAAGGGCCAAATAAAGTTAGCAATTGCTTCAATAATACGCTGAGTGGGATGGTCACGCCTAATACTTTTGAGCCAAGAGCAGCTTGGTGGGCTTACAAAGCTTATGCTGACGGAGTTAATTCGCGGGTGCGGAGTTGGTCAAATAACAATCGCCTTGTCGCTTTAGCCAGCAAGTCAAATCCTGAAGGTAAAGCACAGGTACTTTTAGGTTATTTCGACCCCAATTTTTCCTCAGCAACAACGGTAACATTAACCCTCGGCAATTTGGAGCAGCTAGGTATTCAAAGGGGTCAGAAAATAACTCTAAAGTTAGAAAAGATTCCCAACAATCAAGAAGGATCCGTGCCAAAGCTTGTCACCGTTAAAGAAGAAAGTTTTTCCGTGGGTAGCGGCAGCTTGGCTTATGTTATCCCTAATTTCAACGTCCACGAAGGCTACTTATTGACGGTTAGCAAGTGAGCTAGCTATCCTATTAGATTGTGAACAACTTGTAGAGACACTCCAAAAGCCCATTGGTGTCTACTTAACGTTAAACCGATAGTCCGACAGGGGTTGAAACCCCTGCCTCAAAGCTAAAGTCCTCTAAAAGAGGACTAATGAATTATTCAGTCCTCTTTTAGAGGACTTTGGCTATAAGCCCCGTGGAATTCATTCCCTGGCGGACTGGCGGGTAGGCGCGAGGACTAGCGGACGAAAAGCTTAATTTGACACGCATTGGGCACGGCGCCGTGTCCTTACAAATATATAGACAAATTGTGGGACAGGGCACTGCCGCGTCCTTACAAATATATAGATTTTAGCTGGGATTATTCAAAGATTTTTGCACCGATTCCAACCATTCTCGGACTGTTTGATTTTCGGATTGTGGGTCGTAGTAACACCCTAATTCATCGAGGATAAATGCTTCTAAATCGGCGGGGGCGATCGGCATTTCTAGCAGTTTGCTGAGCTCTTGCGATGCAGATTCAACACTTGCGGGCGGTTCGCTGGTGCGGTAGTTGTTCACTACATCGCTGGGAGTGTCAGCTTCTAACGGCCAGTCTTGGTGAAAGTAGGAACTGAAAAATTGGGTTAAATGAGGAAATTGATCGATCATTGGGGATAGGCTGTGAGAATAAAGTATCCGGGAGGTAATTTGGCGCTGCGCTGGAGGACGATTCTCAGGCGAGATGTTGAAGTTGCTTTGGAGGCGCGACGACGCAGAGTAATGCCAATTATTCTGTTGGCATTGTAGTCGATCGTATAACGATTGCCTCGACTTTTCACCCAAGAGTCGATCGCACTTTGATTTCTGTTCATTGCTTCTGCAATAGCCGCTTCGGCGACGGAACGATCAGTAAAAGAAGATGCGGCAGGAATTCTCGTTTCGCTTGCGAGTCGCTGTGCTAGTTGTGCTTCTGTTTTACCAACGTGTCTCTCTAAAGTGTGTCCTCCTGCTGATTCGTGAAAGTCTAATCCGCCGCCCGGTATGTTGGGTACAAAAGCTATGGTGGTTTGTGATATGGTTGAGATTTTCGGTGCAACAACCGTGGCGTAAACACCCGGTATAGCCGATTGGAATAATATAATTATTGAGGCGATCGCACACAGGATACCTAAAAACTTTTTTAGGCGATCGAGTTGAGTTTTCATTGCTGTTGAATCTCTTCCTTATATTTAGTAGAGGTGTTGGCTTTGTTTGTCTATTTCCTAATCTACCATTCGTAATACCAATTTAATGTGAAGTTGCACATATCTCGATCCCCCTCGCATACCCCCTACTCCCCCTTAATAAGGGGGACGAAAGAGAAGAATCTTGTCCCCCCCTTAGTAGGGGCGGTGCCCCCGTGCCCGCCCTCTTGGCTAGGGGGAATCGGATTCTATGCAACCTCATAAAAAATTGGTATAAGTTAGAAATAGCGCGCCGCATTTAAATATACGGTGTGCAGTGCGCGACCTACGGTTAAGTAGAAATTGCCCGCAATATTTAAATACATGGTTCTCCGCGCGCACCCTAGGATTATTCATAAATAGACGCAAATAGAGGGGGCTGGGCACCCAGCATACGATTATTGAGAATAGTTTGTGATTTCTGTGGTTTACAAAGCTTCACTCACTATGAGAAAAAGTTAATAATTCTTTGACTAAATCACTGATTATTGATGATAAATTAATTGATCATCTTTAAAAAATTGAAAAAATGCAAGTAGTTATCCTAGCAGGTGGTCTCGGTACTCGTCTCAGAGAAGAAACAGAATTTCGTCCCAAACCCTTAGTTGAGGTGGGGGGGCATCCAATTATTTGGCACATCATGAAGATATATGCACACTACGGTTTCCAAGACTTTATTGTGTGCTTGGGCTATCGCGGCAACATGATTAAAGAATATTTCCTCAATTATGAAGCCATGAACAATGACTTTACTATCTGTCTGGGACGCCAAAATATCATCACTTATCACGAGGAACATCTCGAACAAGATTTTAAGGTGACACTGGCTGAAACTGGCGCGGCAAGCATGACGGGAGGGCGGGTAAAACGAATCGAAAAATATATCGATCGCGAGAATTTCATGGTGACATACGGCGATGGAGTAGCTGATGTCGATATTGACGCCTTGATGGATTTTCACAAGTCTCACGGGAAGCTGGCAACTGTCACTACATTTCGCCCGATTTCTCGCTTTGGAATTTTGGATGTAGACAGCGATAGCCGCGTAGTACAGTTTTCTGAGAAACCTCAAATAGATGGCTGGATCAGTGTTGGATATATGATATTTAACCGCCGGGTATTTGACTATTTGGGGGGAGATGATTGTATTTTAGAACAGGAGCCGATGCAGCGTTTGGCTGCAGACGGACAGTTGATGGCTTACCGTCATGACGGCTTTTTCTTTGCGATGGATACTTTTCGAGAATACAAGTATTTAAACGAACTTTGGGATGAAGGGAAGGCTCCTTGGAAAGTGTGGAAATAAGTTAGTTGTTACATTCTCAACAAGCCTTTTATGAACGGGCTCTCCGGCTCGTTCCACAATAGATAGAATTTATTTCTTGTGGAACAGGCATCGGCTCTCCGGCCCGTTCCACAATAGATAGAATTTATTTCTTGTGGAACAGGCATCTTGCCTGTTCTTGATAAGGGTGCACAATGTGAGGAAATAAGTAGGGACACGGCACTGCCGCGTCCCTACCTCTGCTATAAAATAATTATAAAACATGGATTTTCAAGATATTCTAAACAGCACAGAAACTTACCTGCAAAAGTGCGTTTCACCCCACGCGGAAATTATCGACAGCGACTCGGAAGCGCTAAAAACAGCAATTGCTGGATTGGAAGATCGATCGCTCTTAGCATTGCGAGTTCCCCAAAAATGGGGCGGTGCCGAAATTGCACCGGAGATTTTTTACAAATATCAGGAATTGACGGCTCGATATTCCGGCGCTTTGTCTTTCCTGCAAACTCAGCACCACAGCGCCACTGCGATGATTGCCAACAGCGACAATGAAATGCTAAAAAGCAGATACTTGCCCGCGATCGCCCAAAAAGAGTTACGCTTGGGTATTGGGTTTTCGCATTTAAGGCGATCGGGCAATCCGGCCGTCACCGCAACTCCCACAAAAGCGGGCTATTTACTGTCAGGAAAAGTTCCTTGGGTAACAGGTTTTAGCTTGTTTCAAAAGTTTATTGTAGCGGCGGTACTTCCTGACGAACGCGCTGTTTTCGGTTTAGTGCCTTTTGCCAATATTGAAGGCGAATATGGTAAAATAGCTTGTAGCGAAATCATGCAGTTAATTGCCATGAACTCGACTAATACTGTGACAGCAACTCTCGATAATTGGTTGCTGCATGAATCGGAAATAATTTCAGTTAAACCTGTCGGCTGGATTTCGGAAAACGACACCAAAAATATACTGAATTTTGTTCCGGCTACTTTTGGCTGTATTCGAGCCGGATTAGATGTAATTGCTGCAGCGGCGGCTGCTAAGAATTCACCTTTTATAACGGCGGCTTGTCAAAAACTAGAGCAAAAGCTCGATCGGCTAAAACAGAATTTCCCACAATCTCAACATAGCTCCAAAGCAGAACAATTAGCGCTGCGAGCTCAAGCCATTGATTTAGCGGTGCGTTGCGGGCACGCTGCGGTTGCAGTTTCTAGTGGCGCTGCTAACGGTGCGGTACACCCAGCCGGGAGAGTTTATCGAGAAGCTTTGGTGTATACTGTTTCCGGGCAAACAAAGGATGTGATGGAAGCAACGCTCGATCGGCTAATCCAATTTTAGATTTTAGATTTTAGATTTTAGATTGAGATCGCAGACGGTCAAAAAATCAACCAGGTTTAATAAATAATCAATCTACTTTACCTAATGATATCAAATCCATTCGTATCCGAATTATCCATCCCTCTCTTCTCTAACTCTGCGCCCTCTGCGCCCTCTGCGGTTAAATACTTCAAAAACAATCGCCAACGATATGACAAACCAATTAAACTTAAATAATCTCAAAACGATCGCCTACAGCAAAATTGTAGACTTAACCCATTCAATTCACCCAAATATTCCCATTTGGCCCGGAGATCCAGCGACAGAAATTGCCACAGTATCTCAAATAGAAACAGACGGGTATTTCCTGCGAAAATTCTCGATGGGCGAACACAGCGGCACTCACATCAACGCACCCAACAGCTTTTATGCAGGAGGCGCCAGCATTGATAATTATTCCCCGCAGTCACTCGTTGTGCCCGCAATTGCGATCGACATCCGAAAGCAAAGTCTTGCCAATCCCGACTACACTTTAACAATTGATGATATATTGACTTGGGAACGGCAGCACAAACTTATAGAACCGGGAAATCTAGTTTTATTGTATACTGGCTGGCAAGAAAAATGGGAGGACGAGAAAGCATTTTTCAACCGAGACGATCGCGGAATTTGCCACTTTCCGGGATTTGGCAAAGCAGCAACTCAATTTTTGCTAGAAGAACGCTCTATCGCGGGAGTTGGAACCGACACTCACGGAGTCGATACCGGGCGAGATGAAAGTTTTGTGGTTAATAAATTGGTATTGGAAACGCAGCGAATAGTGCTGGAAAATCTAGCAAATCTCGACTTGTTACCTGCGGCTGAAATTACTTTAGTTATCGGAATATTGCGCCTTTTGGGAGGTTCAGGTTCGCCAGTGTCGGTGTTAGCTTTTGTTGCTTGAGGCGGTAAAACTTAGATATTGCATTATGCTCAAGAACGGGCAAGATGCCCGTTCCACAAAGAGTCAATTTTTTTTGTGGAACAGGCCGAAAAGCCTGTTCCTAAACGGAAAGCCCGATGCCCTTTCCACAAAGAGTGAATTTTCTTGTGGAACGGGCCGAAGAGCCCGTTCATAAATAGGTAATTGAGAATGGTGCAATATCTCAGGTAAAATTAGATTGAGAGAAGTCGAGTAAAAACAATTAAATTAATGACAGAACTGCCCAAGGATCTCAACGAGGCGATCGCCCAATCCCGCATTGCCACCGCCGCTGCCCTCTCGGACGGCAAAACTCTACTGCAAGTCGAATTAGTATTTCCAGAAATCGCCCTACAAGCACAGTCTATCACCTTACAATTCCTCCCAGAATTTGAGGAAATCTACCCCGGAGTAAAAGTCTTTTTTCCCGACACCGGTGCTGCGGCCCTCGCGCGCCGTGACTGGGGAGAAACACCGTTTAAAGTCACTGATTTAGGCAGCAGTCGCACTCCTGTTGAAGATAAAATAGCGCCGGAAGATCAACTTTTCCTTTTGATCAATCCAGCAGCCGTAGAAGTTGCCCAAGTCGAAAAACTTTACATAGCTGCGGCCGGTCGCCCAGTAATTCTACTCAACCCGCGCCTCGAAGATGTTGCCACCATAGGTATAGGCTATGCGGGCCGCCAATTGCGCGATCGATTCCTCAGCAAAATTGAATCCTGCTACTACATCAGACCCCTAGACACTGCTGCTTTATTCCGCTGCTACCCCCAATCGTGGCAAGTGTGGCTGGAAACAAACGACCAATACGAACTAATTTCTGAAACCGCCCAAAAACCAGTCGGAGACGATTTAGAGCGGATTTTAGCCGCTTCTCTCCCCAGCGCCGATCCTGACTCCACCACACCTGCCAAACCCTTAAAAAAGAAAGGTTTTTTGGCAGAACTCCAGACATTCCTCAAAGCTTTGACTCAGTAACAATCGTTAATGATCGATCGTATTTTAGGGTGGTCAGCTAGGATTATTTTCGACTTAATCGGTCGGCTAATCGCTGATGCACCCTAAAGAGTGAAATAACTCAAAGCTTTGCCTCAGTAACAGCAGTTGCAGAAGCACAATTAACAGCTTGCCTGTGTTTCTACCAGTAGCTACGCAAACAGAGACTGGTGAGCTTTACAGAATCTTTATAAAAAGCACTATAATGGGTGACACCCCTCCACCGTAAAAGAGGGGAGGCAAATAACAGCAAAATCAGATGCTATAAGCTAGAGATGGGGCTTTTGAGTCAGGGAAGCGGATAAACACAATGGAGCATCGGCGCATTGTTATCGGGGACGTACACGGGCATTACGACGGCTTAATGACCCTGCTAGAGGCACTTGCCCCCAGCTCGAACGATCGCGTCTATTTTTTGGGAGACTTAATCGATCGTGGCCCCAAAAGCGCTCAGGTATTAGATTTTGTGCAGCAAAGCCCCTACCAAACTCTGTTGGGCAACCACGAACAACTGATGCTGGAGGCTTTGTCGGGAACGCCGATGGATATGCGAGCGTGGCAATCTTGGCTCTACAGTGGCGGCGATGCGACAGTAGCCAGCTACAGAGATACAGGGATGATGCCGTATAAACACTTAGAGTGGCTGCGATCGCTCCCCACGCACCTGGATTTAGGGGACATCTGGCTGGTTCACGCCGGCGTTGACCCCCATCTGTCGATCGATGAACAGTCGATCGAACAACTCTGTTGGATTCGCAGGGAATTTCACACCATGCCGAAACCCTATTTTCCCAATAAATTAATTATCACCGGTCACACGATCACCTTTACCTTTCATGGGGTCAGACCGGGCGAATTAGTCAGGGGCGAAGGGTGGTTGGATATTGACACGGGTGCTTATCATCCCAAAAGCGGCTGGCTGACAGGATTTGACCTCAGCTACCGCAGAGTTTATCAAGTAAATGTATTTAACAATCAAGTCCGAATTTTGCCGTTTGACGAAGTTGTTCGGCAATTGAAGCCGCAGCCGATTGCACCCCCGCAACCTGCGATCGATTCTATTGTTCAACAGCAGTGTTAAATCAATTTGTAGTTGTAGGGTGCGTCAGTTTAAGTTTGATCTATCTTAGATATTGCACCATTGTCAATAATTATTTTATGAACAGGCTTTCCGGCCTGTTCCACAAGAAAATTTATCTCTTGTGGAACGGGCCGGAGAGCCCGTTCTTGAGAATGGTGCAAGATGTGATATCTATTAAATCGCAATTAACTTGCTGCTGACTTACCCTAGTAACTGGATTTGTTTTTTAACGAACCGCGAAGACGCGAAGATCGCGAAGTAAGAAAAGAGAAGAGAAGAGAAGAGATTGCCTGGCTGATTTACATTTCTACGAACCTAAAAGCCTGCGGATTTCTAGCCTGTAATCCTCATTATTCAAACCTTCACCGCTAGCAAGATCCGGATCTATAGCCTGCGAAATAGCAGCAATACGATCGGCAGTAGCCGGGTGAGTGCTTAAAATGCTCGGAGGAGAAGGCTTGTTGAGCAACTTTTTCATAAAATCAACCATCCCAGATTGAGCGTAGCCCGCTCGCCCCATAGTTTGCAATCCCAACTGATCGGCTTCATACTCAGCTTGGCGACTGTGGGGGCGCCGCAAAGCCAATTCTACCCCAATCTGAACCGCCTGAGATCGATCGAGCCCAGTCGCCGAAGCTACGCCTGAAGCTATGGCCATTTGACGCATTTGTTTAATCGCGTGGCGAGCATTAATGTGAGCGATTTCGTGGGCGATGACACTGGCCAATTCTGCCTCATTGTCCGCCGCCGTCATCAAACCTTTATTCACATAAACAAAACCGCCCATTGTCGCAAAAGCATTAATATTGTCGTCGTCAATCACTTGAAAAGTATAAGGAATATCGGGGCGAGTGCTTTCTTGAGCGAGTCGTTGACCGATGCGGTTGATATATTCTGTAGTATCCCGATCGCGGTCAATCTTAAACTCGCTGTTGGTTAACTGCTGATTAATTTGTCGGCCAATAGTCACCTCTTGGCGATCGGACATATTCGACAATTGAATAACTTGAATGCCTCGAAAAATCAGTTCAGGCAAAGAAAATGCTTGAGTCGGTTCCGGGGAAACCACCCAGATACCCGCAGCCACCATCAGGGACAGAAACAGATAAATCCCCCGGCCACAAGTACGCCGGCAAGTCAACCAAAAACTTTTTAACATGATTGATACGTGGGAGAAGTTAGATAAAATTTGAGGAAAAACTCGAAAAGTCACTCAATAGGCAGACGCAATTTGAGGCTGCTTAGTTGCTATTCTAGCTTTTTGCCAATTTTTCACCCCCCCACCAGCTTCTGGGCGATCGGCCCGCAGCCCAACCAACCGCCGTCAACTGCCTTCTGGGTTAAGTGCCCCAGTCATGCGGATTTGGGGCGATCGTTGTGGTAATATCTTTTAGCTTCAGGACTTACGCATCAATAAAGTATGTCATTGCCAGCGGTAGCTCAGCAATAGCAGCATCTGTTTTTCATCGATGTCTGTGTAAGTCCTGAGCTTGTAAACATACTCCTGTCGCTATCAGTATAATAGGCGATTTATGAAAATTTTGGATTCTCAAGGCCGACTGTTCGGCAAACTCAGCATCCTAGACGTAGCTGCAGCTCTAATCGTACTGCTAGTTGCAGTCGGAATCTTCTTCTTTCCCGGCACTTCTGGCGGTTCCGTCGCCCAAGTCGGCACCAGTGTCAAACCTGTAGAAATTGATGCAATTGCGATCGGTCTCAAAGGAACAAACGTTCAAGATTTGTTCAAAGCTGGCGATAAAATCAATGTAGTGATCCGCAATCAACCCTCCGGTCAGATTACCATTAAATCTGTCAAAACTCTCACCAGAACCCTAGCAGTTCCTCAGCCCAACGGCACTCTGAAAGCTCTCCCCGATCCCAGAGAAGAAGAATCCTTCAGCAAAAATATGATGTTTACCTTAGAGGGAAAAGGTCAACTTACTGAAAATGGCCCGGTTTTAGGTAATACGAAAGTCAAAATTGGCACTACGCTAGAGCTTGAAGGCAACAAGTACATTTTCAACGCCAGCGTTATCGACGTGCGAGTAAAAGAGTAGTCAGTAGTCAGTAGTCAGTAGTCAGTAGTCAGTAGTCAGTAGTCAGTAGTCATTGCTAATGGGAAGAGGGAATTCATATTCCTTCTTCCTTCTATCCTTTACATCCTTTACATCCGTTACATCCGTTACATCCGTTACATCCGTTACAAAATCCGTTGCCGAACTTCTTCACCCTTCCGAAAGCAATTTTAAGTATTGCTTAATTAAGCCAATCGTGACAGCGGGAATTTCTAACTGCGGAGTCAAACCTACGTTTTCGAGAGGTTGAAAAACTTTGATTGCTTCGGGATTGAGATTTGCCAACCGCTGGCCGATATCGGGGCCGGTAAACTGCGATTTTTCTCCCCAAATAATCGCTGTCGGCGTTGTTAGCTGAGTGATGTACAGCGACAAATCAAAGCACAAATCTCCCCGCACAAAAGACAGGGCGGCATATTCTGCATTTGGTTCCAAAGCAGATTGGAGGTAAGCATCAACAATTTCTTGGTAAACGCGACGCGAATCGGCAAATTGGCGTTGTTCTAGGAAGCTACGGATGCCGCCGTCTGTGGCGATTCCGGTACTGTAGAGCAAGCGATCTAAAATCGGCGTGTTGACTAGCTTAGCGAAGAAACTGCTGCCGTAATCTTGTCCGAAGTCCGACAAACCGCTGGGTATGGTCAAAATTAGGGATTTGAAGAGATCCGGCCGTGCGATCGCAGCTCGAATCGCGATCGCCCCTGTTAGCGAAGAAGCAATCACCTCTGTCGGACTACCGCAAGTTTTTTCGATAAATTCGATCAACGTTGTGATATAATCTTCAACCTGATAATTTCTTGCCGGATGTTCCGATCGCCCCCAACCGATTAAATCCGGTGCTAAAATTCGATATTCTGTCGCAAAAGCCGGATAAACTTTCGACCATTCGTAGGCACTCGACCCGCCGCCAAAACCGTGAAAAAATACTAAGTTGGGCTTATTTTCCGAAGTTGAGGTCGGCAACCCCATCCAAGGCATTTTTTCAGCAGTGTAGTAGACCATTCTGCCGAGAGAAGTAACTATCGAGCGCTGACCGAAGCCGAGGGGTACAAGCATAAACTAACCTTAATCGCTGTTATATTTTAGATTCTTTTCCGTCGCCCCGTCTTTATTTAAAAAACTTGCAAAGCTGGTGGCGTTTTTGTAAAGATTGAGTAATGATTTAAATCTATTTTAGTACAGGTGAAGCGTGAAACTACAGACAGCAAGTAAGTTTTGCGATTTGGGCAATTCGGCTGTGTAGTTATCCTTACCCTTGCAAACTACCGCCGATCGGAGATAATAGCAAAATGATGGGTAAGACCCCTCAACAAAATAGAGTCGGTTCGCCAACCCCGAAAGCAAGCGCTCGGAAAGGAGGACTATTAGAACTCGCTTTCAGGCAGGCGGCAGGTTTGCCGACGCTCGCCAATCACAAATCATTAATCACGATATTTTGCGGAGCAGTGGCTTTTGAGGTCGAAAGTCTTTGTTGGAGGGCGGGTGATGGGGTTTCGATTCCTAATTGCAGGTTTGGCAATCACGGGCCTCGCCGTTATCAATTCCAAAACAGAAGAAACAACTAATCTCAGGGAGGTCTACTAAAATGCAACTGCTCAGAAAAAGGGATCGCGAGGGTTTTATGGTTGATGCGAAAAGTCTTCAATCAGACGGGTTTGCAGAATTTGATACAGCCTATCGAAGCATGGATTTAAACAGCAAAAAGTCTTTTGTCGCCACTCCAGAACGCTCAGCCGCCGGGTCAGAGGTGCGATCGCGCGCCACGGTACCTGCGATCGTCCGGGTAGCTTTAGAAGACTTGAAATGCTTTGAAGTAGTAGAACACCAGTTTGCAC
The DNA here is from genome assembly GCF_036700475.1 of Microcoleus sp. T2B6. NCBI lineage: Bacteria > Bacillati > Cyanobacteriota > Cyanophyceae > Oscillatoriales > Microcoleaceae > Microcoleus > Microcoleus sp. T2B6. The sequence continues at coordinate 29,850 of NZ_JAUBOZ010000087.1, forward strand.
ATTGGGGGGTTACTTTTAGCAATGCCGTCGCCATCCAACCTTCAAACCCAGCATTTTTCACAGGTTCTGGGGCAACAGTGTTAATGGGAGCCCCCAAAAGCGGACTGATAGAAGTAACTTTTAAGTATCCAGTTCGCTGGGTGTCAGGACTTGTCACCAGTTCGCGACGAACTGTTTTATCTGCTTGTGATATTGACGGCAACCCAATTGTTCAGGATGAAATGCCGGCGCCCAATCTGATCGGGTCTAATTCTCCGATCGACCCTAGGGCTCCCCTACGCGTAAAAGCTCCGAATATTCATAAAATTACTTTTTACGCTTTTGATGGTCAGCTAATAGTCGATGACTTGACTTTTGGATTTTAAAGCCATGCCATAAGTAGCGTCCCAAGTCTGCAAACCTTCGAGAAGGGCATTGCGGACTAAAGCTTCTGGTTCCCGACTCAGCATCAGGCGAAAGCACTCGGCAGCGCGGGAACGGGCGATCCTCTGCGAGGGCTTCGCTAACGAACTTTTGACAGAGCTCACAGGGCCAAACCCACCCTGATTCACCAAATCGGTCATTTGCCGCACTGCAATCAAACGCTTCACGGGGTCAGCATCAGTCAAATCCGCCAAGATGCGATCGAGCACCACTTCATCTTTTGCGGCCCCCAGACTCAACCCTTGCCGCAGCAACAGCCAGGGAATCGCGATCGTGCCCAAATTCTGCAAAATTAGGCTCAAAGCCATCCAGTGGCTGCTTGAGTCAGCCCAAATCGCCAAACTCATGTAAGCGCCCAAGGTAGCAATGCCGCCGGTGCCGACGGCTAAAACGAAGCGGCGGTTCGGGCCCTCCCAAAATTGTTCGCCTTTTGCTCGCAGCAATTGCCAGTCCCACGACTGCCCTCGGTAAACCAGCATCATCGCTGCTATCCCCAGGCCTGTGGAAAACAGTAACTGACTGTTCCACCACCCCCAAACTGCTGCCAGGGTGACAACTGCCAGCCAACCTTTCGATCGAGTCAAACTCTCTAGCAGCCACTTGAGAAACGCAGTAGAAACCACAGGCGATCGGGCCCGATCGCTCTTGCCATCTGCCCCCCAGCGCATTGTTTCGGCAGTCCGACCTGTGGCTGTTGGGGTTCCCGGCGGGCGATCGTCCGAACTAAATTTCCTCAAAGCTTGGCCATCCGTCATTTCTACAGACAGGTCGCTCAAGGGGAGATTACCGAGTTCCAAAGTGCGATCGGACACTTTCACAGGCGATCTATTCAGCTTGCTTGTAGTTTTTTTAACTTGATTCATACTGACTTTTTTGAAAAAAAACTTAAAGTTATCCAGGCGTTTTTAGCAGTGATTTAGATTCTCGGCAAACAAGAGTCTAAGACTCTATGATACCCGAAATTCAAACCCGTGGCCAGTACCGCAACTGCGCCGAATTCCGAGAAATCCTTACCAAAAATAGAGCTATTGAAGATAGTTGAGAAAAGCACCACAGGTTAACAGGGAATATTTCTGCATCACTCTTGAGACAGAATGCCGATCGGAGTTGGCATGATGGCAAAAACTCGAAATTTTTTAATTTCCGAAAATAGGGGAATTTTGAGTGATTCAATTCGTCCGCCAAGAAATGCAGGACGAAAATTTAGCCTTTTGCCCGCAGGCTGGGGATGTCGCTGCTACCCGGTGTCAGATGAGGCTGGGTTCAGCTTGACCGCTAGCGGGACGAACCGCCGCCTCTGGGCGGGCAGACAATCCAGACAGTATTGCTTGATAATTAATAGCAGAAGCATTCCTAAACTGCTAAGATTTTGGAATTAATGGGAGTTGAGTTAGTTAAACCGGGTTCTGCTAAAAAGGAGTCCCTGATGCTCATGGGCAGGGGTTAAATGGCGGGACCATCTCAAGTCGGGTAAATTAACCGTCATTCTTGTAGAGGCGCCTTTAGGCCCGATCGGCAACATCAGCCAGATATCGGCGCAACACAGCCCCGACACCTGCATATTATGGTCGCTAAACCGGACTAGATAGCAGGAAAGCCATCATCCGCGTTCCAACCCGTAAAGCAGCAGGGCAAACAAGCAACCGCGCGATCAGGTTCGGCAAATGCGGAGGCTGGAACAAACAGCGGCTTTTGACCAAACTCAGACAGAACTGCTGCCCCAAAGTGTGTCTGCGGAGGTTAGGCTAGTGAAGAGACGAAAAGAATAGTTACGATCGAGACTTGATTAGTCTACCTTGTAATTTATTGCTCAGTTGTCAAGCCCAACAGTTTTGCATTCTCGCGATGAGCGAGACTCTTGGCACTTCCAACAAGTGGGGAACTCGACCGTCAAAGAGCTTGGGTTTGATGGTAAAGCCCTTAGTAATATGTAAACACCTTATCGATAACTCGCCGGAACAATCTTGCAAGAAAACCCATGTCTAGTATGCACAACCAATTCACGGTTCACTTCTGGGGCGTTAGAGGTAGCATAGCGTCTCCCGGAGCAGAAACAGTACGTTACGGGGGCAACACGCCCTGTGTAGAAATGCGAGTGGGTGACAGTCGCCTAATTTTCGATGGCGGTACTGGATTGCGGGTTTTGGGACAAACTCTCCTGTCCCAGATGCCCGTAAAAGCTCATATGTTTTTTACTCACTCTCACTGGGATCACATTCAAGGATTCCCATTTTTTGTCCCAGCTTTTATTCCTGGGAACTGCTTTCACATCTATGGGGCTATTGCTCCTAATAAGGCTACTATCCAGCAGCGCCTCCACGACCAGATGCTGCACCCCAATTTTCCGGTACCCCTGCAAATTATGGGGGCAGACCTGAAATTTAACGATATAGAAGTGGGCAAACCGCTGGAAATCGGAGAGATTAAGGTGGAAACTGCTTTGCTCAACCATCCGGGCGAAGCTATAGGCTACCGCGTAAACTGGCGGGGGTATTCGGCTGCTTACGTGACTGATACCGAACATTTTCCCGATCGTTTAGACGACAATGTGCTGTATTTAGCTCAGGATGCTGATGTGCTGATCTACGACGCTACTTATACCGATGAGGAGTATTATGCCCCGAAGAGCAGCAAGGTCGGCTGGGGACATTCGACTTGGCAGGAAGCGGTGAAGGTGGCAAAGGCTGCTAATGTCAAAAAGTTGGTGATTTTTCACCACGACCCGCTGCACAATGACGAGTTTTTAGACAGGGTGGGAGAAGAAGTGGCTCAAAGGTTCCCGAATAGTTTGATGGCGCGGGAAGGTTTGTCGTTACAATTGCTGCCTCCTGATAACGATTTGTCTGAAGCGTTGGTGCAAGCGCCTCAAGTGTCTGTCTGATGGATTTGAGATTGTCAGATGGTTCTGAAATCTAGATCTGTGAAATCTGACATTTAAGCGAGGGCTGACCGAAAGCATCCAGGATACAAGCCCCCGGATTCATTCCGAAAGCAGACTCAGGACCGGTGAAATAAAAAACCT
>NZ_JAUBOZ010000088.1:0-32976 GCF_036700475.1 Microcoleus sp. T2B6
GACTAATTATGAAATGGAACCGAAAAATAAAAAATAAAGGTAACTTAGTTAATGCAGTTTAGATGTTTGACAGCTTAAATGCGGTCGTATTAACCCAGCAAGGTCGCTGGGAAGGAAAACTTTACAAGTTTGGGCTCAAGGAAAAAATCTATGACTTTGCCCCTTTCCGTGGTAGTCTCACGTCTCAGGAAGAGGACACTTTCAAGATTATCCGAGAAGCTGTGACGACTGGCAAAATCGATGTTTCTCCTTAGTGCGCCGATTAATTGATTTACCAAAATTGATCCTAAGTCCGATGCAAAATCAACGCAACGATCGCGCTCTGCCGATCGCCAAAAGCTCTCCTTCTCATCCCTGGCCACGCTTCTTATCTATTGCACATCAGCTCCGCTATGGTTTGATATTTTTGGTTCTCCTGAGCTTACTGCCCACAGGTGGCTTGCTGATCTACCTCAGCTTTCAGGCGCAGATCCAGCAATCGCGATCGCTCCAAGAAGAGCGCAGCCAGACAGCAGGAGGGCAGATTGATAATTATTTAGATGACTTGAAACGAAAACTTAGCTATTTAGCTAGGGTCAAAGGACTCACAAAATTTCAACCTCAAGCGCAGCAGAGCCTGTTGGAAGGGATGATTCGTCATAATGATGCTTATGAAGCCGTTGCCATTTTGAACCGGAAGGGACAAGTTGTCGCGTCTGTTTCACCCTACGAACCGCTCAAGTTAGAAAATCCCGCCAATTCGCCACTGTTTATTCGTGCCTTCAAACAACAGGAAGATTATGTCAGTCCTGTAGGAATTAATCCTCAAACCAACCAACCAACAACCACTCTGGCGGTTCCGATTCGGAATGAGCGAGATGAGGTGGATGGGGTGCTATTGGCACAGGTAAATCTTAACTTTCTCTGGTTTATTGTTTCCCAAACGGATGTTGGCAAGACGGGTTATGTCTATGTAGTCGATGAGCGTAATTTTCTCATTGCTCAAAAGGGTTGTAAGCCAGAAAAGTTTCAACTTCAAGATATTTCTAAGCGCCCTTTCTTTCAATTCTTGAAAGCATCCGGAAATACTAAGCGCCTTAACGTTTATCCAGGTCTAAAGCAGGTAGAAGTATTGGGAGCCAGTGCCTTAGTTCGGAGCGTGAATTGGAATGTGGTTGTAGAACTACCAACGGCTGAGGCGTATGCTCCCGTTTACCAAATGCTCTCAGTTATGGGAGGCTCACTTGCGGTGGTGACGATCGTCGCTTTTGGCATTGGCTTTCTATTTATTCGGCAAATTGTGGTGCCGCTCCAGGGCTTAACCACGGCAGCTACTGAACTCAGTGCGGGGCAATTAGATACACGAGTCAACATCCACAGCCAAAACGAACTGGGGACATTGGCGATCGCATTTAACAATATGGCAACTCAGTTAGAGGAACTGATTACAGCAGTTGAAGTGGAACGCAATTTTGTTTCAGCCATTCTTGAAATTGCAGGTGCCCTGGTAGTTGTGCTCGACCCGCAGGGACAAATCGTTCGCTTTAACCGAGCTTGCGAACAAATGACTGATTACTCGTTTAGTGAAGTGAAGGGCCGCTACTTTTGGGACTTGTTCCCGAACTCAGACTTAGCAGGACTTGCCAAAACTACTTTTGAGTCTTTAAAAGCTGGTAATTTTCCCCAGCAGTATGAAGGCAGTTGGAGGACCAAAGATCGACAACTCAGACGGATTGCCTGGTCAGCTACTGCTTTACTGGACGATCGAGGTGAAATTGAGTACATCATCAAAACAGGGATTGACATTACTCAACGGAAACAGGCAGAAGAAGAACTCAAAGCATCGGAACAGCGGCTATCTTTTCTATTCCGCCAAACTTCACTGGCAGTTTTGGAATGGGATTTAAACTTTAAAGTCACGGCCTGGAATCCAGCGGCAGAGAAGATTTTTGGTTACACGGCGAAAGAGGCGATCGGATACCATGCCGCAGAATTAATTGTGCCTGCGTCTGCCAGAAAGGTAGTCGATCAAGTTCTGAACGAGCTGTTGAGTGACACCCGAGGACGCTACAGCGTCAACGAAAATATTACGAAAGACGGCAAAATTATTATTTGCGAATGGTTCAATACGCCTTTAGTAGGGGATACTGGAAAGATTGTTGGAGTTGCATCCTTGACACTGGATATTAGTGAGCGCAAGCAAGCCGAAGCTGCGTTAAGGCAAGCAAAAGAGGAAGCTGAGGTTGCACTCAAAACCTTACAGCAAACTCAGGCACAGCTTATTCAGGCAGAGAAAATGTCAGGTTTGGGGCAACTGGTTGCAGGTGTTGCTCACGAAATTAATAATCCAGTCAACTTTATCTATGGCAACCTGAGCCATACTACCGACTACACGCAAAATTTACTAAAGTTGATTCAGCTTTACCAGAAAACCTATCCAACTAATACCGAAATTCAGGAAAAAATTGAAGAGTTCGAGCTGGACTTCATTAGTGAAGATTTGCCCAAAATCCTGACTTCGATGAAGGTAGGAGCCGATCGCATTCGTCAAATTGTCCTGTCGCTACGAAACTTCTCGCGGCTGGATGAGGCAGAAAAGAAGCCAGTTGATATCCACGAGGGAATTGACAGCACATTGATGATTTTGCAAAATCGACTGAAGGCAAATCCGGAGCGTCCTGCTATTGAAATTGTTAAAGAGTACGGCGACTTACCGCGAGTAGAGTGCTATGCCGGACAGTTGAACCAAGTCTTTATGAATATTCTGGCAAATGCGATTGATGCTTTAGAAAACTACGACAATCAGCGTTCTCCAAAAGACATCCAAAAGAATCCCAGTCGCATCACTATTCGGACTAAGCTAGTCACAAACGAAACTGGATCCGGTTATTCTAAAAACGTGGTGATTCAAGTTCAAGACAATGGATCGGGGATGACGGAAACTGTTATACAACAGGTGTTCAATCCCTTCTTCACCACAAAACCAACTGGTAAAGGAACTGGATTAGGGCTATCCATCAGCTATCAAATTGTAGTTGATAAGCACGGTGGTTTCCTCCAGTGCTTCTCTCAACCCCATCAAGGAACAGAGTTCCGAATTGAAATTCCTGTTTTGCAAAGCGGTGCTGTAGCACTCGTGGGTAAATAACCGCGATCGCATTCTTCTATATATAGCGTTTCTGAGGATAGAGACCTATAGCAATCCTAAATCAGTTTCACTAACTGGTTAACTTCCAAGCTCTGCCTGGCAACCGATGTCCAGAGGCTCTGCCTCGGCCCAGACTATGGAGGCAGAGCCTCCGGATATGCGTTACCAGGCAGAGCCTGGTAACGAGTATAATCATTTAGGATTGCTATATGAAGCTAGCTACAAATCGCACTGGGATAGTTTATCGAACAGATTTTGTGAAGCTTTGATCGACGGCATTGTGGGTTTTGAGAGGAGTTTTACTCGGTTGAAAGGCAACTATAAGCTTGAGGAGAAACCGCAGCATGGTCGATCGACAAAATGTGTCAAACGCACTGCTACAAAGTTTAGATGCGGCTGCTGTTGCCGTTGGTGTGGAAATGTAACATAACCAGCAGGCAAATGAGTAGCAATGGAGACGATCGCCGGAAAGTGGTTCAAGACCAGCCGATCGCCCCCAACCACCTCAAAACAGACTTAATATCACCCGCTAATCACCGTTTTCTCGCTAGAAGGTTCCCCAGTAGCAGGAGGCTCTACCGTATCGCCAAAGACAATCCGCAGAAAAGGCGGAGCCAAAAAAGTCGTCAGAATCACCATGATAATAATCGACACTTCTAACGGTTTATCCAAAACCCCACTCGCGGAACCGATGGCGGCAAACACTAACCCGACTTCGCCCCGAGGAATCATCCCCACTCCGATCGCCAATCGATTGATTCCAGGCTGACCAAACACCACCCAGCCTGTTACGATCTTGCCAAAAATAGCAACCAAAATCAAAAATACGGCAATCAAAAGTCCCGCCCGATTATCCGGCACAGTTGGGTTCAAAACTCCCAAATCTGCCCGTGCTCCCACCGTTACAAAAAAGATGGGCACAAATAAATCGGCGATGGGTTTCACCAGTTCATCCAACTCCTTGCGGGCCTCGCTTTCATCCAATACCAAACCAGCCGCAAACGCACCCAAAATCGCTTCGAGATGAATTGCGTTGCCCAGAAAAGCCATGAAGTAGGCAAAAATAAATGCCGGGATGATAATATTGCCGCGAGTTTTGAGTTGACCCACCACCGCCGAAAAGGTTTTGTTGAAGACACCGCCCAACAGAATCGAACCTAGCAGAAAAACAGTGGCGCTGACAATCAAATAGATGACATTAACAACATCTATCTCCCCGGTTTTGGCTAAACTAGCGACAACAGCCAGGACAATAATTCCTAGCACATCATCAATCACCGCCGCACCGACAATAATTTGACCTTCTTTAGAGTTCAGTTGTCCTAATTCCGACAACACTTTAGATGTAATTCCAATGCTGGTTGCCGTCAAAGCTGCCCCCGCAAAAATTGCTGGAATTGCCGCCGTGTGGAAAATTATCATCAAGCCCGCAGTACCAGCGGCAAAGGGAACTGCCACACCTACGCAGGCGACAACGGTAGCTTGAATTCCGACTTGCTGAAGTTGTTTGAGATCCGACTCTAAGCCAATTTCAAACAGCAGAATAATCACGCCTAATTCAGCTAGCACTGCAATGATTTCACTCTGCGATTCAAACACACTGGTGAGGGCTGCAGGAGACAGATGATTAATCGATTGCAGAACTGTCATAATCCCTGAGTTGGATGCTGACAGCCCGCTTCCGGGAAAAACGATCAAGTGTAAAGCAGATACGCCAACAATTACCCCTGCTACAAGTTCACCCAAAACCGGGGGAAAATCAAATTTTAGAGCCACTTCCGCGCCGATTTTACTGGCGATATAAATCACTACCAAACTGAGCAAAACTCCGCTAAGGACGATCGGCGAATTTTCAGCCTCGACTGTTGCTAACAAAGGTATGGGAGCAACTAGGGATGCCATCCCAGAACTTAAAGCTGTAATTGTATGGTTCAAAAACATGGGTACGATGATGGTAAGAAAGACGATTCTACGCTGACTGTTGACTGTTGACTGTTGACTGTTGACTGTTGACTGATGACTGTTGACTGATGACTAATGACTAATGACTGTTGACTGATGACTGTTGACTGTTGACTGTTGACTGATGACTAATGACTAATGACTGTTGACTGTTGACTAATGACTAATGACTGTTGACTGATGACTAATGACTAATGACTGTTGACTGTGAGTCGCAAAATTGATAACTGTTACATATTGGGTAGCCAGTTAACTCGACATGACTATCAAGCAAAACTTGAAGAACCCAAATCTGGCGGTACATCCTGCCACCGCCCTTGTCCGACTGCTTGAATTGCTTCTTTTAGCAAGATATCGCCGGTATAAATTGCCCTACCGACGATCGCACTTTTGACACCAATTGGTTCCAAAGCCAGCAAACTCAACAAATCTGCGATCGAACTGACGCCACCGGAAGCAATCACCGGAATTGAAATAGCATTAGCAATTTCGCGCAAAGATTCCAAATTCGGCCCTTCCATAGTACCGTCGCGGTGAATGTCGGTGTAAATAATTTCAGCCGCCCCTAACTCGGTCATTTTTTGCGCCAATTCTGTTGCTAAAACTTCCGAAGTTTCTAGCCAGCCTCTTGTCGCAACTTTACCATTTCTGGCATCGATGCCAACCAGAATTCGGCCGGGAAATTCGGCGCACAATTCGCCGACTAATTGCGGTTGTTCGACGGCGACAGTGCCGAGAATGACGCGCCGAACGCCTAAATTGAGGATAGCAGCAACAGAAGCGCGATCGCGCATTCCCCCACCTACTTGACAGGGAACGTCTACGGATCGGACGATCGCTTCTATGGCTGCTTGGTTGATTGGATGACCTGCTTTGGCGCCGTCGAGGTCTACTAAATGCAGCATCGTTGCGCCTTCATTTACCCACTCTCTGGCGACTGCGACGGGGTTGTCGTTAAAAGTTTGAGACTTCGCGTAGTCTCCCTGATACAATCTGACGCATTTTCCATCCAATAAGTCGATCGCTGGAATTACATTCATAATATTTGGGAATGGGGAATTGGGCATCGGGCATGGGGCATCGGGCATCGGCCAAACAGGGCATTAGGAATTGGGAAGAGTTTATTTTTGTTCCTTCTTCCTTCTTCACATCGATCCTCTTCCTTCTTATATACATTCGCAGCCGCTATTTAAATGAAACATAACCGCAGAAGAAAGCGTTGACCATAAAGGAGTATTGACATCAGCTTTTTGCAAAGCTTCTGCCGTCCAGTCGTTGCAAGTTCTCAAAATAGAGTAACTGCCATTTGCTTCATAAAAACTATCACTGTTGTGGTAGCCATAACTAATTTTTAGTTTATTACCTCCTGCGTCTAGTTGGAATGAATTTTTAATGAAATTCACAATGTTTAGATAATTAGACCCGCTAAGTTTAACACATTTTGTTTCTTTATTTTGTGGCCAAACCCGATAACCTTGTACTTGCACCGTAGACGGAGTAGGGAGAAATAGCGCCTTGAAAGCTGTAACTGGGTTGATACTTCCTGATGTGGGAGTTTCCAACATAAAAGCTCTATCTCCCCAGCCAAAAGACAAATATTGATAATCAGAAGTGGCATCCCGCCCTATTTCTGTTAGCCGTAAATATTGATTCCAGTCAAAAGATTCATTTTTAACTGGAACAATGATTTCGGTGTGGATGCCTTGGTTGGAAATGTATAGAGAGATTGTGCAATCTGCTTGCGAGTAATTTCCCCACTTTCTGGGAGTGAGATAGCCAATTGTTAGGAAAGCGCTTAAAAATAAGATGACAATTCCTAAGCGCTGTATGCTTTTTCTCATTTTAAGCGTGGGTTTCAAATGGGAGCATCTCATATTTGTAAAAACACTTCTTCTGGCTCCTTTCTTCTTCCTTCTGACTCTTTTCTCCTGACTCCTGACTCCTAACTCCTAACTCCAATTTAGGGCTTGGCTGCTTTCATTGAGATGCTCCCGTTTCAAATTCTGCCTTCGGATGGGGGGCGCTGCATCTTTGTGGGAAAGAATTCTTGCAAGGCATAATTGCGCTGTTCGGGGGTTTCCCTCGCCCAATTCGACAAACTTTCGTAGAAAAAGAACGAGACGCCGGCGAAATCTCTTTTTCGCACTTCTTGCACTTGTTCTTGAATTTGTTTGAGGGGCACGGAATTATTTTTAAGACCAGTCAAAATGCCGATCGCAGTTGGAATGTTAAGTTTAGCCAATTTAACTTCTTCCCGTTCCAGTTCGGCACTAAAACGCTTGATATCGCTGCGATAAACCTGCAACACAATTTCGTCGATGTAGCCGCGTCTTTCCCAGGTAAACCAGTCCTGCAAGTGGGCGGGTAAAGCAAAGTGAAAAGGGTTGGGAGATAAGCTGACAATACATTTTTCTTTGCGGGATTTGATGGCGCGGGAAACTCTGCCCACGAAGTCGTTAATTTTGTCAGCGCGCCAGCGCACCCAGAAGGTTTCGCGGGGGTCGTCGGAGGGAGGACTTTTGATTTGTTCCTGATACATTGACACTGTTAATGGCTCGTAACCAAATTCTACTGGCAAGCCAAAATGGTCGTCAAATTGAATGCCATCTATATCATAATTATCGACAACTTCTAGGATTAAATCTAAGATAAATTGCTGCACTTGGGGATGAAAGGGATTCAGCCAAACTCGATCGTGTTTGCCTTCTTTCCAAATAGTTGAACCATCGCGCCGCTGCGCCAGCCAGTCGGGGTGAAGTGTGGCTAATTCCGATTCGGCGGGAGCCATGAAACCAAACTCAAACCAGGGGATTACTGCTATACCTTTTTGGCGGGATTGTGCTATAATTTCTTTGAGGATGTCTCGGTCTTTCAATCCGGGCGATGGGTCGATCGCCTGTCCGAATACTCGTTGGGCTGCTGCGCTGGGATAAAGCGTATACCCTCCTTGCCAAACCGTGGGATAGATGGTATTGAAATTGAGTTGATCCAGTCGATTTACAGCGTCAATGATGTTGTTGCGGGAGAAAATAACGTCGCTGTCAATGTTCGTCAGCCAGACGCCGCGCAATTCGGTTGTTGGGGTTTTGGGCGGGGTTTGAGCCAAGAGACGCGGGGATAAAATCGCGGAGGAGGTAAGGGCGATCGTAAAAACAACTATTAAAGCCAGTATCCGCTGCCATTTGTGCAGTTTAATCATCAATTTGTCGCAAATATGATTATTTTTAGACTGATATTTTACCGTATAATGAGCTTGTTAGGGTGCGCCAGCTAGGGTTATTTGATTAAAAGTCGATCGCACATTTCCTGACGCCCCTACCACTTTTGATATTATTGGGGGTCAACAATGATACCCATAAATAATATTGTTCCTGTAGTATTGTCTCGAATGGCACAAAAGAAGGGACGGTTTACATTCATTTGAAAACCCGGCATAGATCTCGTTAACTCAATTACAGTCACGGCTGCTGCTTCTGTACCTTCTTCGTTAACTTCGACAAATGTCTTGTGTTTTACAGATCCTACTTCTACTTTGCTATCAGTCATCGGGGAAAAGTCTGTTTTCAATCCACCGAAAATTTCTGCCATTCCCAAAGCTATAAGTGTGTCGTTCAGTTTAACTTCATACTCCATTTTGAAGCGCGGTATTTCAATCATTCCACTTTTAACTCTAAATTCTTGCATCCATTTATCCCAGTTTTCTGGTGTTAATTGCTGCGAGAACGTTGCCAAATTGGTATTGGAGTTTGGCAAGAAAATATACATACTCAGAGCGCCTTTTTTGCCGTAAGGTAAACTGACTGCTTGAAAAGTCTCTGTTTCGTAGCACCGATAAGAGCCCATCTGGGACATCATTGGATGCTGTTTGGAACTGCTGTCTGTTAAATAAAAAGTTTTGTTGGCAGTGTGAGATTTATCAAAGGGCGTTTCCCAGTTGCCTTTGAAATAGATGGCGTTAATCAAAAACAAGAGTGTATCTGGCTTGATTTTAGTGACTATTTTATCAATTTTTCCGTGAGTTTTTTCGCTCACCCAGTTGTTAATGATGCTGAGAGCTTCTTGCTGACTATGAAAGTCTATTTCGCTAATATTGGCTTGGTAGTATTGTTGATTTATTTGCAAAAATTCGGGTTTTAATGAGAAGCCTTGTTGCGCCCAAAGCGCGTTGGCAATTGATACTTGGATCTTGGGGTCATTTTTTTGCAAACTGTTTTGCAAATTGTGATTGGCTGCGTTGATTGCTTTTGGACTCATTTTCGTTAATTCGAGAGCTTTTGTCATTTCTTGTTTGGTTTCTCCGCTGACTCCGTTGTATGCCATTGACAGTGCGAGGGCGACAGAAGTAGGGGAAATAAAGATATTTTGATTCGGCTGTTGTTTGGTGAGGGTGTTGAACAAGTTAAAACCAAATTTGGTATTAGCTGCAACAAGTCTGGCGTCTACATTTATCTGGTTGTTAGGGGGTGTCATGGCTAGAAGTTCTGAGTGATTGGGATGTGGGAGGTGGATGGCGTTAATTTTTAGTGGCGGCGCTAATTATGTGATTCAACCGGACATGATATCATATTCTATTGGTTAATTTTTTAAGAATAACCTTGCAGTTTCATAACTTGGCGGTAGTGCGCTTCAATCTCGCTCACCGTTTGCGATTGACGCTTGCTCGTCCACTCGCTGCGATCGAATAATTCCCGCATCAAAGCATCAACATCGATCGTTTTCACCTTACCTTCGGCGACAATTTGTTTGCCGTTTACCCAAACGCTGTCTACCGCATTAGTCGGGCGCCCTAAAATCAGCAAGCCGATCGGATCGGTGCGCGGCAGCAATGATAAACTGGTTAAATCATACAGCACAAAATCTGCTTTTTTCCCGACTGTCAGCGAACCCATTTCATCGGCGAGATTCAAGCCTTGTGATCCTCCCAGGGATGCCATTTCTACAGACTGGCGCGGTGTAATCCATTGGCGGTAATCCAAATCCGTGATATTGTGCAAAATCGAACCAATTTTAATCGCTTCCAGCAAATCTTGAGAGTCATTGGCTATCAAGCAACTTTAATAAAGTTAATAAATCCTAAAAATTATCAAAAAGTTGCCACGGATACTTAATTATAACAAAGATTTAAGATATGACAAGTTAGTAACAATCAAATAGTTATAAGATTGAAATTGTTTTTGAGCCAAAATCCCTATGAATCCTGATTCTCTCCGCACCTTGGGCGTACCGCCGAATGCTTGGAAAGTTGATGCCAAAATTGCCGATATCACCCGATCGCCGATCGCGCCTCAACCTGTTACCCTGGAAACAGAAACTAAAACTCTGCGTTTGGACTTAGCAAAAGCAGCAATGTTGGTGATAGATATGCAAAACGATTTCTGTCATCCCGACGGTTGGCTAGCACATATTGGCGTAGATGTAACGCCCGCCCGAACTCCAATTAATCCTTTAAAAAATTTGCTGCCAAAATTGCGATCGCACGCAATACCAATTATTTGGATAAACTGGGGAAACCGCCCGGATTTGCTCAATATTAGTGCAGCTTCCCGTCACGTTTACAATCCCACAGGATCCGGCGTAGGTTTGGGAGATCCGCTGCCAAAAAACAACGCACCTGTACTGATGGCAGGGAGTTGGGCGGCGCAGGTTGTCGATGAATTAAAACCCAAACCGGAGGATATTTGCGTTGATAAATATCGGATGAGTGGCTTTTGGGATACTCCTTTAGATAGTATCTTGCGGAACCTCGGCCGAACTACACTTTTCTTTGGAGGAGTAAACGCCGATCAGTGCGTCATGGCTACCCTGCAAGATGCTAATTTCCTCGGTTATGACTGTATTTTAGTCAAAGATTGTACAGCTACGACATCTCCCGATTATTGCTGGCAAGCTACTCTTTATAACGTTAAACAATGTTTTGGCTTTTTGTCGGATTCTCAGGCTATGTTAGAAGCAATTAAATAGTAGTCAGCAATGATTCCTAGAATGAGTGTAGGGGCAATCCCTCCGTGGTTGCCCCTCTTGATTAAGAAACTGAGTAGGCGGGTACGGGGCTGGGCGGGCACGGGGCTGGGCGGGCACGGGGGCACCGCCCCTACGATAATTAACAATTAAACAAAAAAAATGACAAACCACTGCATGATTCCTGTTATAAAGTCTCCGAAAGACTACCAAGCATTTCGGATCAGTCCGGGCGATACTAATAGATTAGCTATCGTCTTCGATCCGGTAATAGCTAATGTTTCATTAACAGTTTGCGTGGAGATTTTCGATGTGGGCGGCAAAACCCCTCCCAACCGCCATCAATTTGCAGTAGAAATGTTTTTTGTACTCAAAGGAACAGGGCAAGCAACCTGCGACGGCAAAACAGTTAGTATTCAACCGGGAGATAGTTTGTTAGTGCCTCCAACAGGCACTCACGTAATTGAGAATACGGGCAGTGAACGTTTGTACGCTTTGTGCATCATGGTGCCGAATGAGGATTTTGTGGAACTAATTCGCAGCGGTACACCAGTCGATCTCGATGAGGAAGATATGAGAGTTCTTGGGCGATCGGATGTACTCGTATCGTGTTAGGTTTTTAGTAAGGACTTTAATCCTTTAATCTCGTCCTAGGTAGAGCCTTGGAACATATATCTAGATGCTCTGCCTAGCTTCTTTTTTGCAGGTAAAATAATTTATGAGCGTTATATTTCACATTGCTAAAAGCCAACAGTGGGAAGAAGCAAAACACCTTCAATCCTATCGCGGCGATACCCTAGACTCGGAAGGATTTATCCACTGTTCGACACTCCCGCAAGTTGTTAGAACTTCCAACAAATTTTTTGCTGGACAAACAGGATTGCTGTTGTTGTGGATTGACTCGGAAAAAGTGGAAGCAGAAGTTAAGTATGAACCTGCTGCTGGAGATTTTTATCCACACATTTACGGGCCGCTGAATGTTGATGCTGTGTTGAAAGTTATTGAGTTTGAAGCTGGTGCCGATGGCAAGTTTGAATTGCCGGAAGAATTAAGAGATGTTGTTTAATACTCTGATTTTTGACCAGTATCAACTAACTTTTCAGGGCGGGCTATAAGCACACCCCACGGGAAAGTTGAATGTTGTGGAACGGGCATCTTGCCCGTTCAACTTTTGAGGGTAAAGTTGAATTTTTGAGGGAAAAGTTGAATTTTTGAGAAGAAAGTTGAATTTTTGAGAAGAAAGTTGAATTTTTGAGGGCGGGCTAGAAGCCCAACCCCTACTCCCCACAATACAATTAAGTGTCTTGTGGAACGGGCATCTTGCCCGTTCTAATTGCTGCAATATATCAATTTAAATTGACTGATTAACCAACTCTGCCGCCAATTTCAGCGCATCTTCGCGAGTCGCAATTCTACCCTCCACCCGCGCTAATTGAATCTCCATTAAAAATTGACCGATGCGCGGACTTCTGGGCAATTTCAAATATTCCATTAAATCATTGCCGCTAACTAATTGGGTAGGATGAGCAATAATATCATCAGCATCCAGATAGCGATTAATTAACAGTGAAATCTCATCAACCGCAACTCCCGCCGCCACCGCCAAAACCGCTAAAACTGGAAATACTATTCCCACATCCCGAAACAGAAAATACTGTTCTCGCAAAGACATTTCTGCGAGAGGTTTTGCTGGCAATTTGGGCAAGTATTTCAAAAGCCCGATCGCACTTTTAATCTCCGCATTGCTGTACTTCAACCGCTGCAACTGGGTTTCAGCAATTGTCGGGTCGGAATCTGCCAAAATAGCCAACTTCGCAACCGCCAACAACGGCGTTTTAATCGTATCTCGAATCGATCGCGAAAATTCTCTCCCCAAATCTGGATTAATTGCCGCTAACTTGGCAGCAGACGCATCAATTTTTGTCAAAATATCAAAACGGTCGATCGCACTTTCAAACCAAATAGAAAACAAACCGTCTTCGCAACCGCGACAAATCCAAGGAACACCGTCAGGATTGCTCAACAAATAACCTAATTCCGTCCGCACCCGTTCCACCGCTACCCGACTCAACAGCGGCGCTAATTCCCGAATAGCCGATTGAGTTTCAGGTTCGATCGCAAAACCCAACTGCGCCGCTTGGCGGTAAGCTCTTAATAACCTCAGCGGATCGTCCTCCAAATTTGACCGCGAAATCATCCGCAGCACACCCAACCGCAAATCAGTTTGACCGTCCAAAGGATCGATGATTTCTCCGGTAAAAGGATTGCAGGCGATCGCATTTATCCGAAAATCCCGGCGCCGCAAATCCCCCTCCAGACTCCCCCCTTCCGCCTGCGCCAAATCCACCGTACCGCCCGCAAATACAACCCGCGCAATTTGGCGTTCCGCATCCAACAAGACAAATCCACCATTCGTGCGATCGGCAATTTTTCGAGCAGTCTTCACGGCCCGTGTTAGCATAACGAAATCCAAATCAAAATAGTGCGATCGCCTCCCCAGCAGCGCATCCCGCACCGCACCGCCCACCAGATAAGCAGGCGGTGTCAGCAGTTTCAAATCAAACGGCCAAGTATCAGGAGATAATGAAGAAGGCAAATTAATCGGCATCGCAACAAAAATCTACTTTCCTTACAAACAATTAAACTCTTGCTACGCTAGATTAACAGAAAGCTCAAATTTCACCAATCTTTTTGAAATGCACAGAGGATATCAAGAATGTGTATTTGTATTAACTGCCACTATGTAGACCGCTGCTTCACCTACTACGCCGTAGAAGAACAGCACGAACAGCTTCACCTTACCGAAACACCCGATTTCGACCCCGTAGAACCCACCATCAACGTCAACATCCGCCCCCGCCAAGACGAAATTGAAATGGAATGGGATGTAGTTGGCTGTCAGAGTTTCAAGCAAGAGACCGGCAAATGGGCCTCATTGCGGCCAGGCGAACTCGTCCCGACTTAAGTCAGAAGTCAGTAGTCAGAAGTCAGTAGTCAGAAGTCAGTAGTCAGAAGTCAGAAGTCAGTAGTCAGAAGTCAGTAGTCAGAAGTCAGTAGTCAGAAGTCAGTAGTCATTAGTCAGTAGTCATTAGTCATTAGTCATTAGTTATTTGTTGGTTGTTGGTTGCTATTTGTTGTTTTTTATAGGTTTTTTGTGAGTTGTTGGCGATAACAACCAATAACCAATTCCCAATGCCCGATGCCCAATTCCCAATGCCCGATGCCCGATGCCCGATGCCCCATGCCCGATGCCCCATGCCCCATTCCCCATTCCCCATTCCCCATTCCCAATCTAAAATCTAAAATCTAAAATCTAAAATCCAATGTGCTATTGCTTAAACCCAACTTGTCAGAATCCGCAAAACCCAGGGGATGCAGAATTGTGCCAAAGTTGCGGCTCAAAATTGTTGTTGACTATTGACGCAGAAACGCCATCAGCATCTCGCTACCGAACCATAAAGCCGATCGGGCAAGGAGGCTTTGGCCGAACATTTCTAGCAGTTGATGAAACCAAACCCCTGATTTTTTCGCAGTGCGTAATCAAGCAATTTTTGCAGCAAAATACCGCAGCAGAAAAAGCCGCTCAACTATTTCACCAAGAAGCAGCCCAGCTAGAAACCTTGGGAAAACATCCGCAGATTCCCGAATTAATCGCGCATTTTGAACAAGACGGGAGACAGTATTTAGTACAAGAATTTATAGACGGCAAAAACCTAGCCAGAGAATTAGAACAAAAAGGAGCATTCACCGAAACTCAAATTCGGCAAATCCTCAACGATTTATTGCCAGTGCTCCACTTCGTCCACAAATCCAAAGTCATTCACCGCGATATCAAACCAGAAAATATCATTCGCCGCCGGCTATCTCCAGCCCCTTTACCCGCCTTAGAAAATTCCTATCAACCGTCTCCTTTCCAAAAAGATATTGTTTTAGTAGACTTTGGTGCAGCTAAGAAAGTAACAGCAACCGGGTTGCCGCAAACTGGTACAATCATCGGCAGTGCTGCTTATACAGCCCCAGAACAATTGATGGGAAAAGCAGTTTTTGCCAGCGATATCTACAGTTTGGGCGTTACCTGCATTCACTTGCTGACTGAAATTCGTCCCTTCGATTTGTTCGACAGTACAGAGGATTCTTGGGCTTGGCGAAATTATTTGAAGACTGCTGTTAGCGATGATTTCGGCCGCATCCTCGACACCATGCTTCAAAGTGCCACCAACCGACGCTACAGTTCAGCCTCAGCAGTCATCCGGCACTTGAACCCCAAACCGGTGTATTTAGACGCACAGCCGGTGCTAGACGCGCCGGAAACGCCCGCAGAACGGGTGGTTACACCTGCGCCCGGTGTCTCGCTTTTCACTCGCCAACAGCAAGCCGAAATTCAGCAAGCTTTGCAAGAGGATCTCGCCCCCTACAATGTTACAATCCAAGTCAGTCAAGCCAAGCAACAGCTCAATATCGTCATCAACAGAACCGAAGACAACCCCGTTTACTATCCGCACTTATCTCAAATAATTGCCACCCGACTCACCGATTTGCAGTTAAATAAAGTCGCAGCCGTAAAGCTGTTGGGAAGACTCAACAATTCTCGCCGCCCGGAGTGGAAGCAAATATTGCAAATCGATCCCAAGATTAAATTGAGAAACAAACTTGTGCGGCTGCAACACAATCAATTACTCAAGAAAGCGGCCTCTGTTACTACCCAAGAATTTTGGCGCCCGAAGTTGAAAACTCAGGATTTTTGGATAGATGCGCTAATGTTTGCCTTAGTTTGGTTTATCTTTGGCTCTCAAATAGTCATTTTTAATTCTTGGTTTGCGCTAATAGTTACGTCGGGTTTTATGACGGTGAAGCATCAAGTTTCGCAACACAAACAATTTGCAAATAAAAATTTATTTGCAAGTTTAGTAGTGCTGTTTTTGATGACTGGGGGTATGGGTAATTCCAGGATTTTAAATACGGGAATATTTGGCATTCTTTTGGGTTGCTTAGTTGTGGCTTTGCCCCTGTTTTTTGTTAAGGAAAATTACCAGTAATCGTGAATAGCAATCCCCAAGACGGAACATCTGTTAAAAAATACGGCTTAGCCCTGCACACAGCTAGTCGCGAACTCGGTTTAGCCATCAGCAATTTTGCCGGGGATTATCGCTGCCAAACTTGGAATTTGGATCGGGATTTAGCAACTCATTTGCATCAGTATTTAGTCGAGTTTATTGGGCCGCAAACTTGGGCGGAGTTGGCTTTTATTGCTGTGGCGAAGGGGCCCGGAGGTTTCACGGGGACTCGGATGGGTATGGTGACGGCGCGGACTTTGGCTCAACAGTTGGATATTCCGGTTTTTGCGGTTTCAACTTTGGCGGCTGTGGCTTGCAGCAGCAGTAAAAAATCTATCTCAACTCAGGATATGGCGCTGCAAATGCCTGCACAGCGGGGACAATTGTTTGGGGCGGTTTATTCAATTAACAAAGATTCTGGTTTAACTGAGTTGCTTACCGATACGGTGATGACTCCTGAATCTTGGCAGGAAAAGTTGGATAAGTGGGGGAATTCTTATCAGTTAATTGAAGTTGGTAGCGAGTTGGGTTGGTCGGTTTCTAGTGTGTTGGAATTGGCTTATTTGGAGTGGCAAATGGGAAGTCGCCCTGATTGGTCGGATGCTTTGCCTTATTACGGTCAACATCCGGTTAAGGGACACTAAATATTGGAAATTGGGAAAGTGGTAATTAGGGATAAGTGATGTTGACTTTTAGCCAATCCAATCCGAGATCCAGGTTGTACGTATCGTTAGTGACTTTTCCGGCATTAGCCACCACAGCCTTTTGAAGAAGAGATTTTTGCAATGGCATTCTCAGCGGCTCAGCAAAGCTCTGATCCGCAGCAATTTGTACCTCAAATCGCTCGGCTTCGTCACTAGGATATGTTGTGGCATATATACCAATCTTACCTGAGACTTCATCAAGTTCCGAGACTAGGGCAGTTGCCGCTTTCCACCATTTATAAGCTGCCTTGGTTGCCTTAGAATCGCTTCCATAAGCATTCCATATCAGCATGGTTGTGATTGCTGACTGCCTAATCTGACAACACATAATCTTAGCTACGTGGAGATGTTCGTCCAGCGTGAAGCCCTTACGTGGTCTGGGTAGATTGTGTGGTGGATAAAGTCCTCGTGATGATTGTTGATGAAATTCTTCTCTAAACCCCGCGATAAACTCATTGTCCCATTGTTCGGCGAACTCAGTTTGCCCGTAGTAGCATTTTACTGGGTCAATTTCAGGGTTGTAGCCGTTCTTGAAAAGAATGTAATTGTCGGGGACTTCACCACAAACGATGTTATCTAGGTTAGACTTAAGCGTTGACAATGCCCTTTCAACATTGCAAGCAAGCCTGCTAACTTTTGAGGTTTGGCGGTAGCACCAACTAGATACAACACTCAGGCTTAGTGCTTCATCTCTCCGGTGTTTAATGTATAGCCCCAAATGTTTGTGCTGTTCAAAAGTGAAGCCTTGATAGATATTGTTTTTTGAATATTTTTGCCCGGCTTTGATCGTGCTCATCTCTGTTCAAAATTGCGTTATTTTTTTAACAGCCATAGATTATAACATAAGTTTTCATTGTTCATTTAAGGGCGATACAAACTTCGAGGCAAAAAGTTAATGTTAGGGGGTCTGGGCTTTCGGTTCGCAATCGATCGATCTCAGCTCGAGCGCAGCCGCGAGATTCCATAAAATCAAGCATCCAGTTCGTTATTGTAGCGAGATCGATGTATTTTGCTCCGAGACAAACAGGGCAAATTTCTGGGCTGAGGGTACCGGTGCCGCCGCATTCGGGGCAATCCCAGTGGGTTGTTACGGGATCGGGGGTAGTTAGGATGTTGTTCATGCTGGGAAAAAGTACGCGCGGCGTAGCGATCCCGTAGGGAATCGCACCTACTCGTTAACTCTAGCAAAAATGCCGATCGCCCTTACTTCTTCCTGCCTTTACACTAAGCGGGCTAGTGAGTAAGATTGACAAAAATACAAAAGGGGTGGTTATGTTCGATCGCACTCAATGGTTTTTGGCCGGTATGTCGATCGCACTTTCGCTTCAGTTAAGTCAGCCAGTTGCAGCAACCGTGCCAGTTGGTAAAGCCGTACTAACAGCACAAACTAATAGTAGCGAGGCTGCCCAAAAAGTATATGTTGAAGGATTAGAACTCTATAATCAAGGAACGGCGGAAGCTTTAAGAGGTGCGATAGCCAAGTGGGAAGAAGCATTAAAGCTGTTTCGGGCAGTAGGTGATCGCGGCGGGGAAGCTACCACCCTCAGCAATATCGGCGCTGTCTACTCAAAATTGGGAGAAAAACAGAAAGCGCTAGAGTATTACAGCCAGTCACTTCTCGTGAGTCGGGCAGTAGGCGATCGTGGTGGGGAAGCTCTCACCCTCAACAACATCGGCAGTGTCTACAATGATTTGGGAGAAAAACAGAAAGCGCTAGAGTATTACAACCAGTCGCTTCCCCTGAGTCGGGCAGTAGGCGATCGCGGCGGGGAAGCTCGCACCCTCAACAACATCGGCAGTGTCTACTCCCAATTGGGAGAACAACAGAAAGCGCTAGAGTATTACAGCCAGTCGCTTCCCCTTTTTCGGGCAGTAGGCGATCGTGGTGGGGAAGCTCTCGCCCTCACCAACATCGGCGGTGTCTACTCACAATTGGGAGAACAACAGAAAGCGCTAGAGTATTTGAACCAGTCACTTCCCCTGAGACGGGCAGTAGGCGATCGCGGTGGGGAATCCCAGACCCTCAACAATATCGGCAGTGTCTACAATGATTTGGGAGAAAAACAGAAGGCGCTAGAGTATTACAGCCAGTCGCTTCCCCTGAGTCGGGCAGTAGGCAATCGCAGCGGGGAAGCTACCACCCTCAGCAACATCGGCCAAGTCTACGATGATTTGGGAGAAAAACAGAAAGCGCTAGAGTATTACAGCCAGTCGCTTCCCCTGAGTCGGGCAGTAGGCAATCGCAGCGGGGAAGCTGGCACCCTCAGCAACATCGGCCAAGTCTACGATGATTTGGGAGAAAAACAGAAGGCGCTAGAGTATTTGGACCAGTCGCTTCCCCTTTTTCGGGCAGTAGGCGATCGCAGCGGGGAAGCCGTCACCCTCACCAACATCGGCGGTGTCTACTCAGAATTGGGAGAGCAACAGAAAGCGCTAGAGTATTATAGCCAGTCGCTTCCCCTGAGACGGGCAGTAGGCAATCGTGGCGGGGAAGCTACCACCCTCAACAACATCGGCGGTGTCTACTCTCGATTGGGAGAACAACAGAAAGCGCTAGAGTATTACAGCCAGTCGCTTCCCCTGAGTCGGGCAACCGGCGATCGCAGTGGGGAAGCGAACAACCTCAGCAACATAGCTTATGAAAAACGTGAGCAAGGCAATCTCACTGAAGCCCTCACTAACATTGAAGCCTCTCTCAAAATCATCGAAAACCTCCGCACCAAAATAGCCAGCCCAGAACTCCGCACCTCATACTTTGCCACAGTCCAGAACTACTACGAATTCTACATCGATTTGTTAATGCAACTGCATAAAACTAATCCTAAATCTGGTTACGATCGCAAAGCCTTAGAAGCCAGCGAACGTTCTCGCGCCCGCAGCCTCCTCGAACTTCTCCAAGAAAGTAACACCAACATTCGCGAAGGCATTTCCCCCGATTTACTGCAACAAGAAAAGAGGCTGCAACAGCAACTCGATGCCATTGAAAAGCAGCGCATCGAAACAATCAGCACCCTCAACCCCAACGCAACTAAAATCGCTGAAATCGACAAACAGCGCCTCGCACTTTTGCAAGAATATCAGCAAATTCAAACCCAGATTCGTAGCGCCAGCCCCCGCTACGCTGCCCTCACCCAGCCCCAACCTTTAACACTGCCAGAAATTCAAAAACAGATTCTCGATGAAAACACAATTTTATTGCAGTATTCCCTCGGCAAAGACCGCAGTTATTTGTGGGTTGTGACATCAACCGGACTAACTAGCTATGAATTGCCAAAACAGGTTGACATTGAAACGGCAGCAGTGGCTTTCCGCACCGCAGTCACTAGCCCCACCCAGAGAGATATTCCCCAAAAAGTTGCCGAAGCGAGTGCAAATCTGGGTAAATTACTTTTACAGCCCGCAGCAGCCCAATTAGGAAACAAACGCTTATTAATTGTTCCCGACGGCGTGCTGCACTATACCCCTTTTCCCGCGTTAACTATTTCCCAAACCAGCGGACAAAATACCAATGTTCCCTTAATTGCCCAACATGAAATTATCACTCTGCCTTCCGCCTCAACTCTCGCCATTCTCCGACAAAATTACGGAGATAGAAAACCACCAAGCCAAACTTTAGCAATTTTAGCAGACCCTGTTTTCAGTCCAGGCGATGAAAGAGTTAAAGGACAACTTACCCAAGCAGCAACAGAAAAATTAGAAGCAAACAACCTCGGTTTAAATCGATCGCTTCGTGCTTCTAATCGAGAATGGCCGCCCAAACGCCTACCATTTACCCGCCAAGAAGCCCAAACAATATCCAGCTTATTCCCCTCAGCTTCGAGCCGTCAAATATTTGATTTTGATGCCAGTCGCACTACCGCCACCGATGGAAACTTAGCCAATTATCAAATAGTTCACTTCGCCACCCACGGCATGGCCAACAGCAAAAATCCTGAACTGTCAGGAATTGTGATGTCGATGGTAGATGACAAGGGCAATCTTGTCAATGGCTTTTTGCGCCTCACAGATATTTTTAACTTGAAATTAGCGGCAAATTTAGTAGTTTTAAGTGCTTGTCAATCGGGAATGGGACAGAATGTTAAAGGCGAAGGAATGGTAGGATTAACAAGGGGTTTTATGTATGCGGGGGCGCAGCGGGTGGCGGTGAGTTTGTGGAGTGTGGATGATGAAGGAACTGCTGTGTTAATGCAAAAGTTTTATCAAAAAATGGTGCAACAAAAGTTAGCGCCGGCGGCAGCTTTGAGGGCGGCGCAGATCGAAATGATGCAGCAGGAAAAATGGCAATCTCCCTATTATTGGGCTGCTTTTACCTTGCAAGGCGAGTGGAAATGATATCAACTCCGGTAGCATTGGAATTAATATTACTCACAGTCAGGACACGGCAGTGCCGTCTCCTACCCCGATTAATTGTAGGGAGACGGCACTGCCGTGTCCTCTATATCATTCCGATGCAACCGGAAACGATATGACTAACAGTTAAACCCACATTCCGCAGGTCTTTAAATAGAATTGATGGTTATAAAATTTAAAAATTAAAGCCGGAAGTGATTGCCCCGTAATCACTTCCGGCTTTTTTGAGATACAATGAACGAATGAGGAGCCAAGCATTACTCACAAGTTAAGCTAAAAGCACTCTTGTCAATGAGTAAAATTACTCATCTTTTACCTGTTGACCCAATTAAAATATGACTCCATTTGTTCCTTTATTATTGAAAAAAAATTGTTCGGGACTTCTTTGAGTTCCAGGGAAAGGAGAAATAATTAGCCTGACATGAGGTTTTCATGCCTAGCTTAACAATCCCTAAATCTTGATTTTTATCGGCGGCAAAATACTTAACTAGGTCAGAGGCTATTCCTTTTTGATAGGCAACCGAAAAATGATACATCCCCCGATAAATCATTTCTAATGAAACCCGTTCAATTGGTACTCCTAATTCATCGGCAACCGCATCTCCTAAATCTACTAAAACCGCATAAAATAGCCAAGTAGCCCAGATTGGAGCTTGATTCCGTTTAATGAACCAGTCCATAAATAGCTGAGATTTAATCTTTTTACTGTACAAAATGCGTCTTCAATTCGCCAGCGTGTTTGATATAAATCTGCTACTACATAGGGGGGCAATATTTCATGTTCTCGGACACTTGTCAGATAAGAACGCCAGGAAGTCTTGGAGCGAATCTGTACTAATCTTATAGTCAAAGCTGGTGTCTTTTTTGTCCCTGCACCTATTTTAATTATCTGGTCTTTGATATCATAGGTATTTGTTAATACCCGCTCTACCTGATAAGATGCACCTTTCTTGATTCGAGTGATAAATCCAATTTCTTGAGAAATGAGTTTTGACCAAAAAGCGAAGTGATAGAAGCCTCGATCCAATAATAGTAAGGTTTTCGGCTTAACTGTTTTTAGTAAATCTTCCTCCCAATTAGTATCTGCTTGTTTCGGATTTTCCCCAAACCAAATTTCTTCGGGAAGATGAGTTACTAGGTCTATAATTACTCCCATTTTTCCGGCTAGTTGACCAATTGGCACATCTGATAAACTTTGTAGCTTCTTAAATAATGCTTCTAATGTCGCAGCCCTCTGCTATCCAGATATTATCAAAGCTTTTTAAGGCAAATTGTACGCTATCTGGTAATGGTCTCGATTTTCTTGTTAACCATTCCCGACGAAAATGAGGCAGTAATTCTTTAAATACTTTTTCAAATAAAACTGCGGGAAAAGTTAAAAATATGAGTGATAATGCTTGTTGACTAATTGCAGACGGCTCACACCATAAAAATCCTTCTCTATTTAATAATCTAGTTAATTCTGTTACTCCTGCTACATTTCGCCATAAAAGACTGGCGGATTGCTGCCATCATTAATGGTAGTTTCAGAATCCTATCTCTTAAATTTAGTTGGCGATAAAAAGTTTTTTGAGCAGCCATTGCTGGAATTAATAAATCTTCCAGGTGATTCGCAATCGCTTCATTTTCTATTTGGGGACTATTTTTTTTCTTTGCATGATCTCGGTTAATTCTTTTTTTGCGAATCATAACTGGTTCAACTATGGCTCAACTGCTTGACCCGTAAAGGTTTCATCCTATTTTACCTTTTTTGGTCTAGCCCCTTGACAATTTGCACTTTTTCTTAACTTGTCACAAATGCACTCCGCCCAACATTTTCGTTACAATTTTCCACGGGCCCAAGCGTATTGCTGCATAACCCAGAGCGATTTTTCCTTTTCCTATTGCTTCTAAAATTGGCGGCCCTGCAGCAAATTCTGTCCATTCTACAGACCACCCAATTTTTCCTAAACGGGTTTCCAAAGAGCAGACCTCTTGCAAAAATAACTAGGACGGGCTCTGGGGCCCATCCCACAAGAGTTATTTTTTCTTGTGGGATGGATCCCCAGAGCCCGTCCAATAAATTTATGAAAAGGACTTTTGCAAGAGGTCTAGCCTTTAGTTGTGAGATAAAACAGCGATCCGAAACGCTCATGCCCGATTCTTACCACTCTTGTTAAGTTTGAGGGTGCATTTTGGGTTTTTGCTGTAGAGTTATTTATTAGCTCTGAGTTGCAACTTGCCAGAGCTGAACTAAAGCAAAAAAATAGTATAAATAGCAGCGTATATCCCCAAGCAAAACGCTGTTTAATAGTAATTAAACTGATATTTAATAATTTAAACCTAGTCTTTTTGTGGCTCATGAAATATCGGATAAGTAGGTTTGACCTGATTAAATTTGTTTATTATTTTTAGATCAATTATATAATGGGCGCTTACTTCCTGCTGTTAAAAAAGGTTGAATTAAGAATAAAAGATTGGCTCGCTGTCCCTGAAATTAGCCACAAAATTAAGCTATATTATAGCAGATTTCAGGAAAGTGAGATTTGCTATGGCTGACTCTATTGCTCGTCGCTTGGAACAATACACGGTAAAACGATCGCACGAAGTTTTAATCGTCAAGGCCGAAATTGACGGCGAATTCGATGAAATTGCTATTTTTAAAGGCTTTTCTAGCTCTCTGACGCGATCGACCGCGAGCGATCCAGAGGTTCCTGTTTTGCCGGAGGAAGCAAAAATTGTCAGTGTCGATCGCGTGGAGAGTCCCTACAATCCAAATAACCCCCGCTATCTTCAGCAGGGGTTATCTTGGGAAACCATGCAATCTCTATTGTCCGAGGCCGGAGTTTAGCAAAACATTAGCGACACAACAATATTCATTAGTGTCAACTTAAGCCTGAAACCCTTGATAAATATCGCTTTTACCTGAGTCTCCATCCCCCTAAATCCCCATTAGGTTGGGAGGCTTTGAGCAGACTCCTGTCCCCCCCTTCTTAAGGGGGGTTAGGGGGGATCGAGACTTCGATACAAACCAGAGATACAAAAGCCGTGTTCCTACCCTTAGAGCTAGAGCGTGCCGCCGGCAGCTTGGAAACGAGCTCTCGCGCGTTTGATTGCTTGCTTAGCTTGAATTTGCTCTTGCAAAGTGCCGGTAGTAGCCTTTTGCAAACGAGCTTCTGCTTCGGTGTAAGCAGTACGAGCAGCTTCTTTATCAATGGTTTCGCCTTTTTCAGCGCCGTTGACAAGAATAGTAACTTTGTTTTCTTGGATTTCTGCAAAGCCGCCCATCAGAGCAATAGACACCCATTCCTTACCGGGACGGACGCGCATCACTCCAGTATCCAAAGCTGTCAACATTGGAGCGTGACCGCTCAAGATACCCAGTTGGCCTGTGGTGCTCGGCAGAATTACTTCTTCAGCATTAGAATCCCAAACAGTTTTGTCTGGGGCCACTACGCGCACAGTTAATGTCATAAATTGTCAGTTGTCAGTTGTCAGTTGTCAGTTGTCAGTTGTCAGTTGTCAGTTGTCAGTTGTCAGTTGTCAGTTGTCAGTTATCAGTTGTCAGTTGTTACCAATAACCAATAACTAATAACCAATAACTAATAACTACTGACTAATGACTACTGACTACTGACTACTGACTAAAATTACTTGGCGTCAGCTTTCATTTTTTCAGCTTTGGCGATCGCCTCGTTGATATCGCCCACCAAATAGAAAGCTTGTTCCGGTAATTCGTCAAGTTCGCCCGCCAAAATCATCTGGAAGCCCTTAATTGTGTCTGCCAGCTTGACGTACTTGCCGGGGGAACCCGTGAACACTTCAGCCACAAAGAAGGGTTGGGACAAGAACCGTTCAATTTTGCGAGCGCGAGAAACGGTCAAGCGGTCATCTTCCGACAGCTCATCCAAGCCCAAAATTGCAATAATGTCTTGCAATTCCTTATAGCGTTGCAGAGTAGACTGCACCTGACGAGCAACACCATAGTGCTCTTCGCCGACAACGCTAACTTGCAACATCGTAGACGTAGAATCCAGCGGGTCAACAGCCGGATAAATCCCCTTCGCAGCCAAACCGCGAGACAACACAGTTGTAGCGTCCAAGTGAGCAAAAGTCGTAGCCGGTGCGGGGTCAGTCAAGTCATCCGCAGGTACGTACACAGCTTGAACCGAAGTAATCGAACCTTCGGTAGTCGAAGTAATCCGTTCTTGCAAGTCGCCCATGTCTGTACCGAGAGTCGGCTGATATCCCACAGCCGAAGGCATCCGACCCAACAGAGCCGATACCTCAGAGCCCGCTTGCACGAACCGGAAGATATTGTCAATGAACAGCAGCACGTCTTGCTTGCTGACATCACGGAAGTATTCGGCCATCGCCAGAGCCGACAGGCCCACGCGCATCCGAGCACCAGGCGGCTCGTTCATTTGACCGTAAACCAGAGCAATTTTTGATTTGCTGCGGTCTTCTTCGTTAATAACCCCCGACTCGATCATTTCTTTGTAGAGGTCATTACCTTCGCGGGTGCGCTCGCCCACACCACCGAACACGGACACGCCGCCGTGAGCCTTGGCGATGTTGTTCACGAGTTCCATCATAATCACGGTTTTGCCGACGCCTGCGCCGCCGAACAAACCGATTTTGCCGCCGCGACGGTAGGGGGCCAGCAGGTCAATCACCTTGATCCCAGTTTCAAACACCGAAGGCTTGGTTTCCAGTTCGGTGAAAGCCGGCGGGTTGCGGTGGATGGGCATACTTTCGGAAGTATTGACCGGGCCGAGGTTGTCTACGGGTTGACCGATGACGTTAAAAATGCGGCCGAGAGTTGGGATGCCGACGGGAACTTGGATCGATTCCCCGGTATCTACTACTTCCATGCCACGCACCAAGCCGTCGGTGGTACTCATGGAAACTGCACGCACTTGGCTGTCTCCGAGCAGTTGTTGAACTTCGCAGGTAACGGCAATGTCTTGACCTGCTTCGTTTTTGCCGGAAATCGTGAGAGCGTTATAGATTTGGGGCAGTTTGCCGCCTGGGAATTTTACGTCTACAACCGGCCCAATGATTTGGGTGATGTAGCCTACGTTCGTTTTTGTTGCGGTGGATACCATGAATAGTGCCTTTGTTAGGATGCTATTTTTCCCGTTATGGAAAAAGTCTTAACATTTAGAAATGCTATTTCTCAGAGTACCACTGAACAGACGCACTATTTAGATTTGTATGGGGCTGGTTAAGAGTCATTTTTCTTGTTGCTGCCCTCGCTTTTTTTTCCTGCGAGCTGCTGCCAAAGCCCCGACCCCCAGCATTGTGCCGAATACTGTGACTGGTTCGGGGACTAACTCAGCCGACAGGCTAAAGTTTTGAAAGTCAACGTCATTTCCTTTGCTGCCATCGTCAAAGGAAATCTTTGTACCCTTAGCGAGTTGTTCTGTTGTCGCAGATTGAAACTGCTCTGGGCCCTTGCCATCGTTGACGGTGCTAAATGGATTGCTGGATTTGTAGTTGAGATCAAAGTCGCCAAACACGGCTTGCTGGCATCCAGTTGTCAGACATTCAATTCTGCTGAATTTGGTGTCGGCGGCGAACCAGAGGCTGCTGTTCATAAAGGTGCTGCTGGAGACGTATTGCTCGAAGGGCTTGCCAGTGCCGGTGTCGCTCCAAAGCAGGAGGGCGTAAATTTGATCTTTGAGAAAGGTGAAGCTTTGGGTAATTTTGCCGTCTGGGGATGTGACAGCGTTGCCGAAGGTTCCTTCTCCCTTGTTGGCGGAGCCGTTATCTGAGGGTTTAATTTCGTTAAACAGACTGGATATGTTGGTGTAGCCATTGTTTTGTGGCTCAGCTTGGGCCACCCACAAGCTGGATTGGTATAGTCCCTGAGATTTGTCGAATGTAAAATTGATGCTGGTGTCTCGATCGAACTGGATGCCGCTCGTGCCAAACATGAAAGCTCGGACGGGCGTGCAGATGCTGAGCAACATTGTGGTTGCCAAGCTGGCGACTGTAAAAGATGTTTTTTTGACTAGCGTTAAGGTAGTCATAACCCTGATTCCTCCAGTATTGTTAGGTAGTAAGGCCCAAAATGCCCTAAATGCCATGTTGCCGTGACGCGAATAGACGATCGCGAGCCTGCGATATTTAGGACGATCGTCAAACCTAAAGAAGAGGCTCCACACCAGTAAATCTACATACAGATATTACTTAAGGGTGTTTTGGAGTAAATGAGTGCTTCTTCTAAGAGTTTTCACTGACACCAGATTGACACAGTTTAATCTGTAAGAGCAAGATTTTCATCCTGCCTAGACTTCCAACCTACTACATTTACTTGGTTTCGGTAACGGTCTAAAGTTGAGTGCAAGACTTGCAAATATTGGCTTTCCTCAAAAATACATAAAAATTTTAATCGAGCTTTATAAAGTTTTGGTAAAGATCCTCCAAAAAATATAAAGTTTTTGAGAGAAATTCGGCTGTTGGGTTCGTTGCTCCTCAAAGCGCGCTGCCAACTGCTCGCCGTATGCAGAAAGAAGTGGCGGCGACCGCGAGTAGGGAGGTGAGCGAGTTTTTTGCCACTCTAAGCAAGCTGTATAACAGGCGATCGGTACTTACGTAGTTTTGACTAAAATTCAGAGTTTTTTAAACCCCTAACCCTCGCATTCCGCGCCATATTTTCACCAACAGTCCCGGACGCTTTAATCGGTTTTTTTAAGGTATTTGGGTCAGGGAAGCAGTGAAAGTAAAAAAAAGAAACCAAGTTTCATTTCCCGCGCCTGATTCCTAGTAAAAAAACTGTTTTTACGTAAATCGTAATAATTAAAAACATACATTTCCTTGTCCCTCCTAATTATTCGGTCACTAAAAATAGGCGGCTCCTATTGACATGAGGAATTTTTAGGAGTAAATATAGGATAGATAAATACGATCGCACTTTAAGCACCATCTTTAAACACAATGACAGCCAACAAACTACATTTGCTCGGATGGTTATTCATTGTTAGCTGGCTGAGTGCAGCGGCGGGTTCGGCAAACGCGCAACCCATCACCCCGGCACCAGACGGCACTAACACAGTTGTTACTCCCAACGGCAACCGCTACGACATTTCCGGGGGGTCTTTCAGCGGAGACGGGGCTAATCTTTTTCACAGTTTTACTCAGTTCGGCCTCAGCGAGGCTCAAACGGCTAACTTTCTGACCAATCCCAATATTCAAAATATTTTGGGAAGGATTACTGGGGGTAATCCTTCTTTAATAAATGGCTTAATTCAAGTTACGGGCGGGAATTCCAATTTATTTTTGATGAATCCTGCTGGCATAATTTTCGGGCCGAATGCCAGTCTGAACGTGCCTGGATCTTTTAATGCTACTACGGCGACAGGGATTGGTTTTGGGAACAATCAGTGGTTTAGTGCGATCGGCAATAACAATTGGGCAACTTTAATTGGGACACCGAATAGTTTTGCGTTTACAAATTTGCAAGGGGGAAGCATTGTTAATGCCGGCAATTTGACGGTGGCACCAGGTCAAAGTTTAAGTTTGATCGGCGGTACGGTTGTCAATACGGGTCAGGTAACTGCGCCTAGCGGCAATATTCTCATCAGCGCCGTACCGGGTAACAATTTGGTGCGAATTAGTCAAGCTGGAAATTTATTGAGCTTGGATATTCAGCCGACTGCAAATCAAAGTTCGCTGCCCAACAATTGGACGCAGCCAGTGTTATCTTTGCCGGAGTTACTGACTGGAAAAGGTGTGGCACAGGCGACGGGTTTGACGGTAAATCCCAATGGGGAAGTTGTGTTGACGGGGAATGTTGCAGTGCCTGTAACTCCGGGAACGGCGATCGCATCCGGCAGTCTCAATGTCTCTGGCAACACTGGTGGTACTGTAAATATTTTAGGCGACAAAGTAGGAGTTATTGCGGGCAAGATCGATGCTTCTGGGATTAACGGCGGCGGTAATGTACTGATTGGCGGAGATTATCAGGGTTTGGGGACGGTTCCCAATGCTTTGCGGACTTTTGTTAGCAGCGACTCGACAATTAATGCTGATGCTGTTAGTAATGGGAATGGCGGACGAGTCATAGTTTGGGCTGATGAAACTACTCGCTTTAATGGCAATATTTCTGCACGAGGCGGCATTAATTCAGGTAATGGCGGTTTTGCAGAAGTGAGTGGTAAAAATTATTTAGATTATCAAGGTTTTGCTGACTTGCGAGCCCCTAACGGTATAACCGGTACATTACTATTAGATCCAACGGATATTGAAATTAGGAATGCAGCCAGCAGTCCTTCAATGAGTCCAACTAGCCCATTTCAAGACAACGGGACTTTAGGAACTTCGATTTTAAATCGCAACGTTTTGCAGACACAGTTGGGTTCAGGTAATGTAATTGTGACGACCAACTCACCCTTTGTTGGCCCACCTCTGGGAGGGACGATTACCGTATTCGATTCTATTACTTGGAATAGCGGTTTTTCCCTAACATTGCAAGCGAATAACAATATTAGTGTCAATCAACCTATTACCAATAATGGGAATGGCGCGATCGCATTGAATGCTAGTAATGCAATATCAGTCAATGCCGACCTTATTGCTAGAGGGGGAAATATTAGCCTCACCAGCACCAATGATATTAACACCTCTGGGGGCAGCCTAAATTCGTCTACCTTTACAGGAAATGGAGGAGCGATCGCCCTTTCAACTGCTAATGGTAACATTACCACTGGTAATCTGGATTCCCGTTCCTTCTTCGCTGGAGGTACAGGAGGGAATATCACCCTCAATGCCGGAGGAGCAGGTGCGATCAACACCACTACTGGATTGCTAAATTCTGTTTCCGATTCAGGAAATGGAGGTGCGATCACACTTTCAACTGCTGGTGGAAATATTACTACTGCCGGTTTGTCTTCCCGTTCATACGTTACAGGTAATGGAGGGAACATCACCCTCAATGCCGGAGGAAATGGTGTGATTAACACCACTACTGGATTGCTAAATTCTATTTCCGATTCAGGAAATGGAGGTGCGATCTCCCTTTCAACTGCTGGTGGAAATATTACTACTGGCCTTTTTAATTCCTATTCATACGGTACAGGTAATGGAGGGAACATCACCCTCAATGCCGGAGGAAATGGTGCGATCAACACCACTGGTGGAGTGCTATATTCTCATTCCAATTCAGGAACTGCAGGTGCGATCGCCCTTTCTACTGCTGGTGGTAACATTACTACTACATCGCTGAATTCCTATTCATTCGGTGCAGGTACAGGAGGGAACATCACCCTATCTGTTACTGGAGGAACAGGCGCGCTCGACACTACTGCTGGAACTTTGAATGCCGATTCCAGTTCAGGAAATGCAGGCGCGATCGCCCTTTCAACTGCTGGTGGTAATATTACTACTGGTCGTATGAATTCTTCCTCATCAGGTGCAGGTACGGGAGGTAGCATCACCCTCACTGCCGGAGGAACAGGCGCGATCGACACTACTCCTGGAAATAAGGTGGATGCCACTTCCACTTCAGGAAATGGAGGAGCGATCGCCATTTCAACTGCTAATGGTAACATTACTAATGGCGATCTGATTACCGGTTCCTCCGGTGTAGGTAATGGAGGGAACATTACCCTTTCTGTCGCCGGAGGAACAGGCGCAATTAACACTACTGCGGGACTGGTAGATGCCACTTCCAAGGCAGGAAATGGAGGCGCGATCGCCTTCTTAACTGGTGGTGGTAACATTACCACTGGAGGCACCAATTCCTTTTCATCAGGCACAGGTACGGCAGGAAATATTACCCTATCTGTCACCGGAGGAACAGGCGCGATTAACACCGCTGGTGGAAATTTTTATTCCTACTCCAGTTCAGGAAATGGAGGGCCGATTGCCTTAACTGCGCCAGGGGGAATTACTACAGGTTTACTTGATTCTACTACCACTTCAACTTCTAGCAGCAGCACCGCTGGCCAGATCACCTTCAATCCTGGTACAAACAATACGACAATTAGCGGCGATATTGATGCCTCAGCCACAGCAGGTAGCGGTGGCAATATTACTTTCCCATCACCCGTTATCCTCACTCAACCAAGTATTAGCCTGACAACATCAGGAACTACCAGCAGCGGCAACCTTACCTTTAATAGCACCCTCAACGGCACTACAGCAAACACTGAAAGTTTATTAATAAATGCAGGTGCAGGCAACGTCACCTTTACAGGCGCGATCGGTAGTATCATTCCCCTCCTAGACCTCAACCTCAATACCACAGGAAATGTCAACTTTAATCAACCTACAACCCTAAGCAGATTGACCTCAAATGGCAATACTCAACTTTCAGGAAACATCACAGCAAATGGCCCCGGAATCTTCCTAAATGGGTCGACAACAATTAACAACAATGTCACCCTCACAGGTGACATAATTACTTGGACAGGAAATGTATCTGGAACAGGCAATTTAACCCTACAACCATTAACAGCTAGTGCGCCAATAGTCATCGGCAACATTCCCGGTAGCGGCTTAAATTTAACACCAACACAAATAGGATTAGTACAACCGAGCTTAGGTTCATTTACCATTCAAACTAATAGCGGTGGTGATATATCAGTTAATGACCCCATTACCTTAAATCCTCCTACAACCCTGCAAACCTCACCAGGTACAATTACAATTAACAGTCCCATCACGGGAAGCAATAACGCTCCAATTACCATATCTGCTAATACAACAAATCTAAATGCTGACATCAGCACCTCAAACGCAAACATTGCCATCAACGGAAATACTTTACTTGGAAATAATGTTAATCTCAATACAGGCAGTAGCGGTAATATTATTTTAAATGGGGCAGTAGATGGCAACAATAACCTCACTGCTAGTGCAGGCACAGGAAACATCACCTTTAGCGGTGCAGTTGGCAATACCAAGGCATTAGGAAATATTACCGCTAACTCTACAGGAATAACCGCATTTAATCAAACAGTCGATGGCGTGAGTTTGACGACTAATATTGACGGCACAACTCAACTAAATGGCAATGTGACTACAATCGGGAGTCAAACTTATGGAGATGCAGTTACAATTGCCAAGAATCCGACTCTCTCCGGCAGCGGCGTTACTTTCAATAATACTGTGGATGCCAGTAACATTGGCAGCGACTTGACTGTAAATGCCGGTGCTGGTAATGTTACATTCACTGGTGCAGTTGGCAATACCAAGGCATTAGGAAATATTACGGCTAACTCTACAGGCACAACTGCATTTAATCAAACAGTTAATGCCGCGAGTTTGACGACTAATATTGGCGACACAAGTCAAGTCAAGGGAAATGTCACTACAACTGGCGCTCAAACTTATGGAGATGCAGTTACAATTGCCAACAATCCCATTCTTTCAAGCAGCGACATTACTTTCAATAATACTGTGGATGGCACCAGCGATTTGACGGCGAACGCCGTTACGGGTAATGTTACATTCAATGGTGCAGTGGGTAATCCCACAAATGCGATCGGCAATTTAACAGCTAACTCTACAGGAATAACGGCATTTAATCAAACAGTCAATGCCGCGAGTTTGACTACAGATGCTGGCGGCACAACTACACTCAATGGTGATGTCAAGACAACCGGCAGTCAAACCTACGGAGATGCTGTCACTGTTGCCAATAATCCCATTCTCTCCGGCAGCGACATTACTTTCAATAATACTGTGGATGGCATCAGCGATTTGACGGCGAACGCCGTTACGGGTAATGTTACATTCAATGGTGCAGTTGGTGCTGCAAGTGCGATCGGCAATTTAACAGCTAACTCTACAGGAATAACGGCATTTAATCAAACAGTCAATGCCGCGAGTTTGA
>NZ_JAUBOZ010000089.1:0-32355 GCF_036700475.1 Microcoleus sp. T2B6
AGAGGTTTGTCGTGCAGGACGCTGTAGGTATCAGGTTGTGGCTGTGGCACACTGTTAGTAACGTTGATTGTCACCGTAGCGGGGACAGTCGCAGCCCCGTCGCTAACGCTGTAGGTGAAAGTGTCACTACCTACAAAGCCAGGCTTAGGATTGTAATTGAATGTGCCGTCTGGATTAAATATGATCGTACCGTTAGTCGGGTTTTTGACTAAAGCGGGGGTCAACTTGTCGAATAAGTCGCCGTCGGTGTCGTTGTCTTTGACTGATGGAAATCCGTAGAGAGGTTTGTCGTGCAGGACGCTGTAGGTGTCAGGTTGTGGCTGTGGCACACTGTTAGTAACGTTGATTGTCACAGTGGCGGGGACAGTTGCAGCCCCGTCGCTAACGCTGTAGGTGAAAGTGTCACTACCTACAAAGCCAGGCTTAGGATTGTAATTGAATGTGCCGTCTGGATTAAATATAATCGTACCGTTAGTGGGGTCTGTGACTAAAGCGGGGGTCAACTTGTCCAAGAAGAAGTCGCCGTCGCTGTCGTTGTCTTTGACTGATGGAAACCCGTAGAGAGGTTTGTCGTGCAGGACGCTGTAGGTATCAGGTTGTGGCTGTGGCACACTGTTAGTAACGTTGATTGTCACCGTAGCGGGGACAGTCGCAGCCCCGTCGCTAACGCTGTAGGTGAAGGTATCAATGCCTACAAAGCCAGGCTTAGGATTGTAACTGAAGTCGCCCAAGGGGTTGAGTGTGAGTGTACCGTTGGTTGGGTCTGTGACTACAGTGGTCGTCAGCGGGTCGCTGTTGGCGTCGGTAGGCCCTGGTACGCTGAGCACTTTGTCGTGCAGGACGCTGTAGCTGCCAGTGGCGGCCACCGGGAAATTATTAACCGAGATGGGGCCGAGAGTAAAAGCGGCACTTGCTTGATCCGTGGCGTCCCCGAAAAATAGGAAGTTTGGCTGGCTGTAGGGATTGTAGGGTAAACGCGGCTGACTGGCTTCTGGATTAAATGCCGTGTAGTTGCGTAGCGGTTGATTTGTCAGGTTTGGTATTGCTGTTGGGCCGGCAAACAGGGTGTAAGTGTTGCCTTGAACTACGAGTTTGTAGTCTGTAGGAGTGTTGATGTTAAAAGGTAAAGCTGCATTTTCCCCGCGAGTAAAGGTGGGAGCTGATGTTGGTGTACCACCGGTTTGAGCAAATATACCTCCGTTGGGGGGAAAGTTCCCCTTGGTGAAACCCAGTTCAATGCCATTTTGACCGTCGCTGCTAATGGCGATGATGCTGAAACCGGCCCGATCGTTACTAATACTGTTTTCAGCGGTGACTGCAACTCGAAAAGAAACGCTGTAACCGTTGATGCGGTCAAGTGCGGGAAAAGTTGCGCTGACTGGAGTAAATGTTGCTGGCGTCGGGGTCGGAGTTGCGGGAGTGTATCTGTAGTTGGTGTAGCCCGCATAGCCTGTAGTGTTATTGTCGGCGGTAACGCTAGCAG
Source organism: Microcoleus sp. T2B6 (assembly GCF_036700475.1). NCBI lineage: Bacteria > Bacillati > Cyanobacteriota > Cyanophyceae > Oscillatoriales > Microcoleaceae > Microcoleus > Microcoleus sp. T2B6. Next base: position 1,484 of record NZ_JAUBOZ010000089.1, read on the forward strand.
TATTAATGCCAGTGTTGGGCGAGAACGCACCAGTGGCAAGGGGAGCAGTACCCACTGGGGCAGGTAGAGGTATCTGCCCGTAAGCTAATTGAGTACCGGCTGCTGTCCCGATGCCTGGTATGGGTGCTAATGTTGGTGGTAGTGGTGAATAGTTTGTGCTGTCGTAGAGGGTACGACCGAACACATATTGATAAGCGGCCATTGTGGCTGGCTCGATCGCCAGCCCAGAGGACACCGCTCCTGTTGTATAATCTAATTCCCAATCTCCGCCCATAGCCGAACTGCCGATCGGCGATCGAGAAGCCGCAATTTTTGCCTTGGTTAGCTGACTCAGTTGTTGCACAAAGTTAGCGCCCTTTTCCCCCGCCGCTACATCACACCCATAAAGCAAAATCTCTCCACTGTCTGCCAGCGATCGCGACCAACGCTGCAATTGCTTAGCATAAGTTTTTAAATTTGTCAAGTTTAGCTCGATCGCCCCTAGCAGTAAACTCGCGGGGCGGCCGTGGGAGATGATATGAATGCTTTTGATATTGCTGCGACTCGCTAGAGCCTCAGTAATTTGTGCTACTCCATCCCGCGCCGCATCGAGGGTAATAACTTCTGTCCCCGCTGCGATGCCGTTGTGGAGAGTTTGGCTGTCGGGAAGGGCAGAGTCGAGAAAGGCGATCGAACTAAAAACTGAACTGATAAAATTTGGCATAATACACCTTTGGTTAGATGACGGTAGGAAAATTAAGGCCTGTCTAGCTTAGCAAATTCAAAAATTAAATGTCATGAGTAAAATTAACAATCAAGACGAATACTAATTTCCCGTGAGCCTGCAACAGAAGCCTCTTGATAGGGGCGGGTTTAGCCAATAATTCCTTTAAAAAACCGACAATTCCAGTACACAACTCGCTTTTTTAGGGTTCGATCGCTAAAAGCTCTTCTGCTACCAATCCTTTCTGAATAGCAAGCACTGCTGCTTGAGTGCGATCGCGCACTTCTAACTTTTGCAAAATCGCGTGCACATGAACCCGCACAGTCCCCGGAGCAATGTACAATATTTGTGCAATTTCCTGATTGCTTTTCCCCCCCGCAACTAAAGCCAAGATTTCCTGTTCTCGCTTCGTCAGCGGATTTTCCAAAACTTCCCATTTTGACCCAACTTTCACAGGTTCAGGATTAGCAAAAACTGCCCGAATTTCCGCAGTTGCCGCCTTATCCCACCACGAAGCACCCGCTGCTATCGATCGAATTGCCAAAACCAAAGTTTCCGCCGCAATTCCCTTAAGGCAATAGCCCTGAGCTCCCGCTGCAATTAATCTTTCAATTAAGGATTTTTGAGAATGAGATGTTAAAATTAAAACCGGAATTGCTGGATGTCGATCTTTAATTTGGCGGCACGCTTCAATACCGCCAATTCCCGGCAAACCGACATCGAGAACTACCACATCTGGTAAGTATTCCTGAGTCAATTCTACTGCTGTTTCGCCATCTTCTGCCTCGGCAATTACTTGCAAGCAACTTTCTTGCTGCAACCTGGTTTGCAGCCCCAACCGAAACAGTTCGTCGTCTTCAACTAGGAGAATTCGTAATGGATAAGCTGGTTTCATTTCTGTGGGATAGCAGGGAGTCGGAATCCAAATAAAGCACCGTGTGGCAACTTATTTTCTGCCCAAATTATACCGCCGTGGGCGTCAATAATTTGGCGAGACAAGTATAACCCCAATCCCGATCCTTTGGCTTGCCGATCGCTGTGCCCTTGATAAAAACGCTCGAACAAGTGGGGCAGTTCATCGGCGGTAATTCCTAACCCGCTATCGATAACTTTCACCACCTGAAAACTCGAATAAGATTCCATGATTATTTCTACCTTGCCACCGCGAGGAGAATGGTTGATGCCGTTTGTTAGCAAATTAACAAAAACGCGCTGGAGTTGCACCGCATCGCCATTTACCCACAAAGAACGACGGAAATCTGACTCTCCGTAACTCATACTAATGTAAACCCGGCGCGCCGCCGACAAATGGATGAGTGTTGCGATTACTTCTTCTGCCAAAGCTACTAAATTTACCGGCGCAAGTTGCAGTTTTAAACCTTCGGCATCATTGCGGTAAACATCCAGCAGCGTTTCTACTAATTGTAGTGACATTTTGTGTGATCGCGCCATTGTTTCGAGAACTTTTTGCTGACTGGCGGTGACATTCCCAAATTTTGCTGACTGAAAAGCTTTAATTGTTTCTATAGCCCCCAGCATCGGCGTTTTCAAGTCGTGACTCAAAGTAGAGACAAAATCTTCTCGGATGCTTGCTAGCTGCTGCTGCGACTGCAACTCAGCTTTAGCGATCGCGATCGTCTCTTGGTACTGCTGGTTGCGATCGCTCAAATATCCCGTCACCCCTAAAGCCATGACTGCGATCGATCTATTTGCTACAGTTGCTAGGGCGATCGTTTCTCCAGGAGGAAAAAACAAATTTAACAGCGTCAAAGCTGCCGATACCAGTGTAATTTGCAACTTACCCAACCGACTCAAGCGCGAATTTGCCAGTAAAATCGGCCCTGTGTACAAATACCCAAACAGATACTCCGACGGTGTAGTAAATTCCAGCACTACAACGATCGCCAATAAAATTGCGATCGACCACCTGCCCCGCAAATACTTCTCTTGAATTGCCTGGTTGTCTGTGATTTTCAATAAGCTGTTTAACATCCTTTATCCATCCATTTTATATTTTATATTTACACTTTACTCTCTGCCTTATCCCTGCGGTTTTTATTCGCCAAAATTTTGTCTACTATGACGCAAAAACAAGCGTTTAGATAACATCTATATCTGCAAGCATAGATAGTGCAAAATATTTAAACATTTGTCTATCAGTGAAAATATATAGCAGCTAAGCATATAAGCATAACGGGTAAACGGCAACTTATACCTGCGGGCTGATTATCAAAAATCCTAACGGCAAGTATATTGATTGTTAAAAGCAGATTGCACTTTTAAGAAAGTATTGGCTCAGTTATGCTTGAAGGATTAATTCAAATCGTATTAACGCTAATCATTGTAGTAGCGATCGCCCCTATTTTTGGTAATTACATGGCGCGGGTGTACATGGGAGAAGCAACCATTCTCGACCCCGCTATTAAACCCCTAGAACAAATTATCTATAAAGCCAGCAATATCCGGTATGTAGATTCGATGACAGGTTGGCAATATGCGCGATCTTTACTCTACAGCAATGCAGCAATGGGCATATTTGTTTTCCTAATTTTCATGCTTCAAGGAGTGCTGCCTTTAAATGCCACCGGCTTAAGTACCCCAACCTGGGATACTGCGCTGCACACAACTATTTCATTCCTCACAAATACCGACCAACAGCATTACTCCAGCGAGACAACATTCAGTTATCTATCCCAGTTAACTCTGGGTTTTTTAATGTTTACCTCAGCCGCCACGGGTTTAGCAGTAGGCATTGCCTTTATTCGGGGCTTAACAGGTCGTCCATTGGGCAACTTTTACATCGATTTAATTCAATCAATTACCAGGATTCTGCTACCGATTTCTTTAATAATTGCCTTACTTTTGCTAATGTCTGGAGTGCCGGAAACCCTAGCAGGGCCGGCAGTTGCCCGTACCTTAGAAGGCGGCACGCAAGTAATAGCTCGCGGGCCAGTAGCTCACTTTGAAAGCATCAAACAACTGGGAGAAAATGGCGGCGGATTTTTTGCCATGAACTCGGCTCACCCCTTTGAAAATCCCAATCCTTTTACCAACCTGCTGGAAACACTAGCAATGGTTTCTATACCAGCAGCTATGATTCACACTTACGGTCGATTTGCCAATAACAAAAAGCAGGGATGGCTGATTTTTTGGATGGTGTTTGCCATCTATGTAATTTTGATTGGCATTGCAGCATTTGGCGAGTACAGCGGCAACCCTCAAATTAATAATTTACTGGGCGCGCAGCAGCCAAATTTAGAAGGCAAAGAAGTTAGGTTTGGTTGGGCAGAGACTGCACTGTGGGCGGTGACTACGACAGGCACAATGTGCGGCGCTGTCAACGGGATGCACGATTCTTTAATGCCTCCCGCTGGTTTTGCTACTCTGTTTAATTTGTTTCTGCAAATCGTTTGGGGCGGACAGGGAACGGGAACGGCTTACTTGTTTATTTACTCAATTTTGAGCGTGTTTCTCACGGGATTGATGGTGGGGAGAACGCCGGAATTTTTGGGACGCAAAATTGAGAAACGGGAAATTGTTTTAGCCAGCGTTGTTTTATTAATCCACCCGATCGCAGTTTTAATCCCCGGTGCAATTACCCTCGCATTTACCGACAGTTTGAGCGGCATCAGCAACCCCGGATTTCACGGCATTTCCCAGGTAATGTACGAATACGCTTCAGCGGCAGCTAACAACGGTTCCGGCTTAGAAGGATTGACCGACTCTCAACCCGCCCCGACAGGACTTTGGTGGAATTTAAGCACCTGTTTTAGCCTCCTGTTAGGGCGCTACATTCCAATTATTGCCCTGCTGCTTTTAGCTGACAGCATGACAAACAAACAACTGGTTCCCGAAACAACAGGCACTCTCAGAACCGATTCAGTTTTGTTCACTAGCGTAACCGCAGGAGTAATCTTAATTCTAGGCGCACTGACATTTTTCCCAGTTTTGGCATTAGGGCCAATTGCCGAAGGATATGAAATTAGCAGCGGCAAGTTTGAACCAGCATCAATAGCTGTACCCACAACACCAACTCCTCCCCCTCAGTAGCGAAAATCCTCAACCTCACTCTTCTCTTTCTCTGTGTTCTCTGTGTTCTCTGCGGTTCATTAAAATCCCCAATCGACATGACCTCATCCCCTACTCCCGATTCCCCAAAAAAACCTCCCAGAGGCTCTCGCGAGTCTCGCAAGCACACGCCGAAAGCAAATACTAAAGGCCTTTATCAAAGAGCTTTTAAAGAAGCTTTTGTCAAGCTAAACCCGCGGGTGATGCTAAAAAATCCGGTGATGTTTGTGGTGTGGATAGGCACAATTGTGACTGCACTTTTAACGATCGACCCCACGCTGTTCGGCCCGGTTTTAGGCAAAAATCAGGTAGTTTTTAACGGCTTAGTGACGTTAATTTTGTTCTTCACTTTGGTATTTGCTAATTTTGCCGAAGCGGTGGCCGAAGGGCGCGGCAAAGCCCAAGCAGATGCGCTGCGATCGACCAAAGCAGACACGACAGCCCGCAAACTCCTACCAGACGGTTCAATTCAAGAAGTTAGTTCGACATCCCTGAGACGCGGCGACCAAATTAAAGTGATCGCGGGCGATGTCATTCCTTCCGACGGCGAAGTGATTGCAGGCGTCGCCTCGGTAGATGAATCTGCGATCACTGGCGAATCCGCGCCGGTGCTCAAGGAACCGGGTTCGGACATCGCCAGTTCCGTCACCGGCGGTACGCGCATCCTTTCCGACGAATTGACGCTGCGGGTGATGGCTGACCCAGGTAAGGGGTTTTTGGACAGGATGATCGCGCTGGTGGAGGGGGCCGAAAGGTCGAAAACGCCCAACGAGATCGCGCTGACGGTTCTGCTGGCGGTGCTGACTCTGGTGTTTTTGATAGTGGTATCGACGATTCCGCCGATCGCAAGTTATGTGAAAACTCCCGTGGGCGTGGTGACGCTGATTTCGCTGCTGGTGGCGCTGATCCCGACGACGATCGGCGGTTTGCTGAGCGCGATCGGCATTGCGGGCATGGATCGCGTCGCTCAGTTTAACGTGATAGCGACCTCTGGACGCGCCGTGGAGGCTTGCGGCGACGTGAATACGCTGATTTTGGACAAAACGGGGACGATCACGCTGGGGAACCGTTTAGCTGAGGAGTTCATTCCGGTAAACGGTCACTCGCTGGAGGAGGTTGCGAGTGTAGCCCTTGCTGCTAGCCTGTTTGACGATACTCCAGAGGGAAAGTCGATCGTCCGTTTGGCTCAGAATTTGGGCGCACAGGTAAATTTCGATCGCACCAACGCCACGGGGCTTGATTTTTCCGCAAAAACGCGGATGTCTGGCACGGATTTGCCCGATGGGACGGAGGTTCGCAAGGGTGCGGTGGATGCGGTGAAGGGTTTTGTGCGATCGCGCGGTGGCAATTTTGGGCCGGATCTCGATGCAGCTTACGAGCGAGTTTCGCGCTTGGGAGGCACGCCCTTAGCTGTTTGTCAAGGCAGCGACACCTATGGCATTATCTATTTGAAAGATGTCATCAAACCGGGAATTCGCGATCGGTTTGACCAACTGCGAAAAATGGGCATCCGCACAATAATGCTCACCGGAGATAACCGAATTACAGCATCAGTAATTGCCGATGAAGCAGGCGTTGACGACTTCATTGCCGAAGCAACTCCCGAGGACAAAATCGATGTAATTCGCCAGCAACAAGCAGAAGGCAAATTAGTAGCAATGACGGGAGACGGAACCAACGACGCACCCGCACTAGCCCAGGCAAACGTAGGACTCGCGATGAATTCTGGAACCCAAGCCGCGAAAGAAGCCGCTAACATGGTGGACTTAGATTCCGACCCCACCAAACTAATTGACTTAGTTACAATTGGCAAACAATTGCTGATTACTCGCGGCGCGCTGACTACGTTTTCGCTAGCGAACGACATTGCCAAATATTTTGCAATTATTCCGGCAATATTTGCCCCTGTTGGCGCTTTAAACGTCATGGGTTTAGCCAGCGGTCAATCGGCAGTTTTGTCGGCATTAATTTACAATGCTCTGATTATTCCCGCTTTGATTCCACTAGCATTAACAGGTGTCAAGTTTCGACCTTTGAGCGCCAATAAACTGTTGCAGCGGAACATTTTAATCTACGGATTGGGAGGAGCCGTCGCACCGTTTATTGCTATCAAAATTATTGATATTTTGATAGCCGCCGTTGGGCTAGCATAAGAGAAGTTCGGCAACGGATCGGTCGAGGAATGTAACGGATGATTCTCGTTCCCCGGCTCTGCCGAGGAACGCAGATCCAGAGGCTCTGCCTCGATTTTTTCCAAAAAATCATCCAATAGAAAGACAGATATTTATTCCCAAAATAAGGAGAATTCATGAAACGGAATGATTTGCTGAATGATATTTTTCCCAGAGATTTCCAACAAATTATTGAGTTAGCACAAATGCTTTGGCAGCGCCACCCAATCCCGGTACAGCTATTTCTAGTAATGTGTTTCAATGCTATAATTGCCCCCGCTGTATACGCGGCGGCGGGCGAAGATTTGACCCGAAAAGCTGTCTGGGGTTTAAGTCTCCTGGGTTTGGTGATTATCGCCCTTTCTATTTACTTGTTTGTAGTCATCTTTCAGCCGGAAAGATTTTAGTCAATAATTAACCCTTAGCAAATAACCGAGCGAGGTAATTTATGAGAGAAATAATTAGAGCCATTCGCCTTACCCTGGTTTTGTGGGGAATTACAGCCATTATTTACCCTTTAATCTTGCTAGCAATCGGTCAAATTGCTTTTAATTCCCAGGCAAACGGCAGCTTATTAATTACTAAGCAGGGAGTTGTAGTCGGTTCCTCGTTAATTGGTCAACCTTTCCGATCAGATAAATATTTTTGGGGTCGTCCCAGCACCACCAATTACAGCAGTTTTGCGACAGAAAATTACGATCCGACAAAGGGAGAAAATGTTAGTCAAAGAACAGGCGTTTCTGGTGCTAGCAACCTGGCCCCCAGTAACTCGGAGTTGCTGAAACGAGGTAATGAGAAAGAGGGTTTTCAGGGAGTGCAAGTTGAATTAGATCGCCTCAACAAAGCTGGTATCAAACCGACTGCTGATTTAGTCTACACCTCTGGTTCTAGCCTCGATCCGCACATTAGCCTAGAGGCAGCTAGGGCGCAAATTCAGCGGATAGCAACGGTGCGATCGCTCAATCTCAATCAAGTAGAAATGTTGGTAGCCAAAAATACAGATGGCAGATTTCTCGGCATTTTCGGCGAACCGGGAGTTAACGTCCTCAAACTGAATTTGGCTCTCGACCGTTTACAATAGTTGACAGTCAGTAGTCAGTTGTCCGTAGTCATTAGTCATTAGTCATTAGTCATTAGTCATTAGTTATGAGTTATTTGTTATTTGTTATTAGTTATTTGTAGCAACAGACAACAGACAACAGACAACAGACAACAGACAACTGACAACTGCCAACTGACAACTGCCAACTGACAACTGCCAACTGACAACTGACAACCCACTACTCAGCTATGATTCACTCTAGCGAACTTACCAACAATCCAGACGCGGTTTACGCCCAGCCGAACCGCACTTACGATCGCACCCCCCGCCGGGGAAAGCACAAAATATTTATCGGCATGGCCCCCGGTGTCGGCAAAACTTTCCGAATGCTGGAAGAAGGACACACGCTCAAATCTGAAGGCATTGATGTGGTAATTGGACTGTTAGAAACTCACGGGCGGAAAGAGACAGCAGCTAAAGCCGAGGGACTAGAAATAGTTCCCAAAAAACAAATGCGGCGCGGCGAAAAAATACTCAACGAAATGGATACGGATGCTGTCATAGAACGCCGTCCTCAATTAGCATTAATAGACGAACTGGCTCATACCAACATTCCGGGTTCTCTGCGAGAAAAACGATATCAAGATGTCGAAGAAATTCTCAAGGCTGGGATTGATGTTTTTTCCACGCTCAACATTCAACACATAGAAAGCCTCAACGATTTAGTAGCTCGAATTACCGGAGTTGTAGTGCGAGAGCGAGTACCCGATCGCGTCCTCGAAGATGCTGACGAAATAGTCGTTGTCGATGTAACGCCGGAAACTTTAGAAGAAAGGTTGCTAGAAGGAAAAATTTATGCTCCCGAAAAAATTGAACAATCTTTAGAAAACTTTTTCCAGCGCCGTCATTTAATTGCTTTGCGAGAACTTGCCCTGCGAGAAGTAGCAGACAATGTTGAAGACGAGGCAGCAACTTTAAAAGGTCAATCTTGCAACATTCACGAACGAGTATTAGTGTGCATCTCGACTTATCCGAATTCCTTGCAACTGCTGCGGCGGGGCGCGAGGATTGCTAGCTACATGAATGCCCAATTTTATGCTGTGTTTGTCAACGATCCCGACCGATTTTTAACAAAAGCAGAAAGCTTGCACGTTGAAACTTGTGAGAAACTTTGTCAAGAATTTAACGGGCAATTTTTGCGGGTAAACGGCAATAATATAGCCAAAGCGATTTCGGAGGTAGCGAAACAGTATCGCATTACTCAAATTGTGATCGGCGAAAGCCAGCAATCCCGCTGGCATTTGCTGCTGCGGGGTTCTTTAACTCAACAGTTAGTGCGATCGCTCAAACACGTAGATTTGCATATCATTGCTACCGAAAAAAGTGGTCTTTCTAATTGATTATTAGTCCTCAGTCATTAGTCATTAGTCATTAGTTATTAGTTATTAGTCAGATGAATGCAATAAACAATTCCGAGCGATTGTAAGTCACGGAGTTTACTGGTTCCAAAGACAAAGCCCGCAGCCGCAGGCTAGAAGCATAAACAATTTGGTATAACAAATGCAACTTTCGGAGGATATGTGAATCTAGCGGGTGGTGGATGCCGCAGAAGCTTTTATCTGTCAGAATCGCACTTGGTAAACCTGATTAAAAGTGTGCTCTCTATGGTGGATAGTTACATTCTCAAATTGCTAGTTATTGGCATCCTCCTGCTGAGCGTCACCTTGGGTTCGGGATGGATCTCGCGAATGCCGGTGTCTTATGCCTTAATTTATCTAGTTGTCGGTATCGGATTGGGGCCCTACGGCGTCAAGCTGATTGAGTTGCGTCCCGAAGCTCAATTTTTAGAAAGACTCACAGAATTTGTAGTTATTGTTTCTCTGTTCAGTTGCGGCTTAAAAATGAATCGCCCGCTGCAACTTTGGGCTTGGAATTCCACAGTGCGGCTGATCGGTTTTTTAATGCCAATTTCGATTTTTGCTGTGGCTGCGATCGGTCATTGGTTTGTGAAATTAGATTGGGGCGCGGCGATTTTACTCGGAGCAATTCTCGCTCCCACCGATCCAGTTTTGGCCTCAGAAGTTCAGTTAGCTCATATAAAAGATCGCGATGAATTGCGCTTTGGTTTAACATCGGAAGGCGGTTTAAACGATGCTTTAGCTTTTCCCTTTGTTTATTTCGGCATTTATTCGCTAAAAGATAACAACTGGTCGAAGTGGTTTTCGCAGTGGGTAGCAGTTGACTTGATTTGGGCGATCGCCGCAGGTATCGTTATGGGAATTTTAGTAGCTAAAGCCGTCACCTGGATCGATCGCCGGCTCCAACACTATCGACCGGCCGATCAATTAATGGAAGATTTCATTGCTCTGTGCACAATTCTGCTCACCTATTCCCTCACAGAAGTAGTCAACGGCTACGGATTTCTCGCAGTTTTTGTAGCAGGAATTGTCGTGCAGCGGAGTTACCACAATCTAGAAAAGCCACTTTCCCAACTGCACTTTACCGAGCGCATAGAAAAGTTAATGGAAGTAGCAACTATTTTACTATTAGGTTCGCTTTTGCGCCTAGAGCCTATGTTGGCCTATGGAGGATACTCCCTCTTAGTAGCTGGATTGTTGATTTTTTTAATCCGGCCTGTGGGAGCTTGGATTAGTACGATCGGCAGTCCTTTGCATCCCGCCAACCGCTGGCTTTATGGCTGGTTCGGCATTCGTGGTGTCGGTTCTATCTATTATCTTACCTATGCTTTTGGTAAGGGTTTGGAAGGCGAAACAGGGGAAAGAATTGCCTGGATTACCTTTTCAACAATCATAATTTCTGTGGTTTTGCACGGTATTACTTCCACCCCGCTAATGAACTGGTACGAGCGCCGAATCAAACCTAAAGTACCGGATTTAATTTAATTAATTCACGCAAGTCATACAGATTGTATGCGATATTTGTAGGGACACGGCACTGCCGTGTCCTTACCTAATCTAGGAATTTCACGAAATACTCTAAACAGGTTTCACCCCAACTAATAAAGCGAGTTCCCGCCACTTCCAATAGCAGTCTACATCGTCAAAACCAATTTCTCTAAACCAGCGCAGTTGCGTTTCGACATCCAGCAATTTATTAGACGGATCATCGGGCGAATCGCTAATACCAATTGCCTCTCGAAATTTATCATGTAAAGCGGGAGTTGCTGACGCTACGTGCTCCAAATTGCAAAAAATGCCTCCGGGCTCCAAAAGCTCGAAAATCTCGGTGTAAAGCGAACGTTTGCGATCGTCTGCTACATGATGAATCGCAAAACTGGAAACAACGGCATCCAACTTGCCCAAATCCGGTAGCGATTCATCAAAATTGTGCTCGATTACCGTGACATTCTGGTCATCAGCAAAGCGCATTCTGGCTTTTTCCAGCATTGTCGGCGAAAAGTCGATCGCCACACATTCAACATTTGGTCGATCGCACTTAAGCAGACCCAGCAACCGCCCGTCTCCCGTACCCACATCCAGAATTCGCTTAACATTTTTCGGCACTTCCTCCAACAAAACCGCTTCACCTTCAGTGCGGTGAGGAATACCATCAGCTTTAGCAAGATACCACAAAGCGTGTTCCGCCGAAGTCCAAAGATTCACTTGACTCATATTTTTTTAATCCTCATAAACCTCGCCGTTTTTGCGAGTAAAAATCCAACCATTATCACTAGCTTTCGCAATTAGATCGTCATCGGGATATTCGGCAATATCTCCCGGAGTGCGATCGCCAATTTCCAGATAAACAACATCTGCATTCGAGCGGTTGACTAAATGATGCCCGTCTGCATCACCCGCCGGAAAACCCGCCGCCATACCCGGTTTTAGCACTTGCTCTCCCGAATTTGTAATCAGAGTAACTTCCCCTTCCAGAACATAGATTAACTCATCTTGACGAGTGTGCCAGTGCCTGAGAGCAGAACAACTTCCCGGCGCAAGTCTCACCAAATTTACCCCAAAATTCTGCAATCCGGCAGCATCGCCCAAGCGTTTTTTAACTCTTCCCGCAACAGCCGATTGAAATTGCTGAGGGTACTTGGAACCCGTAATTTCCGGCACATTTTTAGGATCGATAATCATATATTTTCACCCTCCAATCTATGCTTACAAACTACTCAAATCCGATATTACTTTTTCGGAGATTCCAATAGCTATTAATGCAATACCGGATAATCCTGGTAGTGCATCATCATAATCTACTTTTCGGCGATAGCTTCGCAAATACCTCAAATTTTCTGCTATTTTCTTGCGAGTGCGATCGGGACTGACAGCGAATTGTTCCTGAACGTATCTGTGAGCTTCTCCTGTCTTTGGAATAGAAAGTCCTTCGGTATCCCGTAAATAGTTTCGGGATTGAATGAAAGCTGCATAGTAGGCTCTACTGATAGCAGCACGCAATTTAGATTCTTGATTTGCGGGGGTAGTTGCTTTACCTACAAGTTCTCTAGCTAAATTAAGATATTCTAACCATTCAAAAGTCATCGGGATATTCTAAGATAGGACAAAGTGGCTGTCGTATTTTATCTGATAAATTTAACCACCACTCATCTTGAAACTGATTAAGTTTGTCAACAGCTTCCTCTGGGGTTACGTTCATGCAAATGGCTAATTCTAACATAGAATCCTCGACAGCTTCTGGGTCAGTCACGCATTCAATAAATAACTTAGCATCCGGGAAGTAATGGCAAATTTTGTCTGCTGCTTCCAGCAATACGGGAATCAAAAACTGATGTTTTTCCAGAAACTGCAATATTTCAGTTTTTCCCCGCCAACTGTACAATTTTTCCAGAGATTCAATATCAACCAAAGAAACAGGCTTTAGCTCGGTTAAGCTGTCGTGCAGCAGTATCTCGGCTAGGCTGTTGGCATCAAGTTGACGGCGTTTTGCTTCTGCCAAAAGCCTTTCGCTGTCTTCAGGAGACAGTTGGATTGTTAGGGTTTGAGAATTGCTCGCGGTTTGCATATAAGTTGTATAATCTAAGCTTTGTTTTTCCTGTTTCCATTCTGCCTTATTCTAACGGTTTTAAAGTAGTAGGATTTTCCCGAATCGGTTTAATAAAACGGCTGTTCGCCCGCACAAAACAATTACCCTTATCCGTGGAAACAGGCAGCCAACCCTTGCCTTGATTGTCAGAAATCATAATTTGATTAGCATTATTTCCCGTCACCGCTTCCAAGCGCTGTCCCCGCCGAAAAACAGTCACCACAGGCCACTGCGAAACATTGTGTTTATTTCTTTCAAACAACTCAGCAGGCGCATCCAAACCGTCTACAGAAATTGAGCGAAATCTCTGAGCCATCCGGCAATTCAACCCTTGAGAATCAGAGTCAACAACCAACCAATTTACCTGCCGGTTTCCCCGCTGTCTCGCAGGCGGCACCGGATAATCACCTTGCCTGTTAGCAACAGGTATTGCTGAGGCTAAATTAGCCCCCATTCCTAACATCCCAGCAACTGCGAGAAAGACAATTCTAATTTCTGCTTTCATTGCTACCCAAAATCCTTTAATTCGAGCTCATCATAATTTTATAGTAGCTGCCACCTCCCCTTCACTTTCGCATCCCACCTCCGGCAGTTCCCGCAAACCATTAAGAATGTGTTATAAATATTGAGATTCATTAAGAAATATTGCTCAAATGCTCGTTTCCCCCTCCGGCGTCAGCAAACTCAAAGAATCTTTAAAAGAAAAAGTATTCTTTGGGAATGAGCCAACCCCCGAACTCATAGCCATCTTACTGATTTACTTCGTCCAAGGCATTCTCGGACTAGCCCGCTTAGCCGTCAGCTTCTTTCTCAAAGACGAACTCGGCATGAGTCCGGCAGAAGTCTCGGCAATGCTGGGCGTCGTCGCCCTGCCTTGGATTATCAAACCCGTGTTCGGCTTCATGTCGGACGGTTTGCCAATATTCGGCTACCGCAGACGCCCTTACATCGTCCTCTCCGGGCTGCTGGGAACTGCAGCATGGGTGAGCCTCGCAACAATTGTACACACACCGCTTGCCGCTACAGGCGCGATCGCCCTGAGTTCCCTCTCCCTCGCCGTCAGCGACGTAATCGCCGACTCCCTGGTAGTCGAAAGGGCCAGAAAAGAATCCGTTACCGACGCCGGTTCCCTGCAATCCTTGTCTTGGGGCGCTGCAGCCCTAGGCGGATTAATTACCGCCTACCTCAGCGGTTCCCTGCTGCAACACTTCAGCACCCACACTATCTTTTTAATCACCGCATCTTTCCCGCTAATTGTATCAGCAACAGCTTGGTTAATTGCCGAAGAAAAAACCAACAAAAGAACCGACTTTGAAACAGTCAAAGACCAATTAAAACAACTGCGGCAAGCTGTTACCCAAAAAACAATTTGGCTGCCCACCGCCTTTCTCTTCCTCTGGCAAGCCACCCCAAGCTCAGACTCCGCCTTCTTCTTTTTCACCACCAACGAATTAGGCTTTCCACCAGAATTTCTCGGCCGAGTGCGCCTCGTTACCAGCATTGCCGCCCTGGCCGGCGTCTGGCTGTTTCAGCGCTTCCTCAAAACAGTTCCGTTTCGAGTAATTTTTGGCTGGTCAACGGTCATTGCGACTGCTTTGGGCATGACTACTTTATTATTAGTAACTCATGCCAACAGAGCTTTAGGAATTGACGATCAATGGTTCAGCATCGGAGACAGCCTGATCCTGACAGTAATCGGACAAATTGCTTATATGCCGGTGCTGGTACTTTCCGCGCGATTGTGTCCCCCCGGCGTCGAAGCAACTTTATTTGCGCTGCTGATGTCAATCACAAATTTAGCAGGACTTTTGTCCCACGAAGGCGGTGCACTTTTGACCCACTTGCTAGGAATTACCGATCGCAATTTTGATAACCTCTGGCTGCTAGTCATCATCACAAACCTGTCCACACTTCTGCCCCTACCGTTCTTAAATTGGCTGCCCGCCGAAAGCACAGAAAGCGGCGATCCAAACTCTCAAAAGTCTCTTCCCGTATTAGAACCAGAACCGGGCAGTTCCAAACCAGGCGGACAACATTTCATGCCCGAATACTTTCCCGACTTAGTACCCACAGTAAGGTCACAAAGGCGCACAGCAGATAGCAAATAAAGGAAGGCACACACGGATTTTGACACGGATACACGGATGAATTTAACTGTGTTTCCCAATTCTCCCAATTTCCTTCTCTCTGCGCCCTCTGTGTTCTCTGCGGTTAAATCAATAAAAGCTTATTATACCCATGCAAAAATTACAGATTTCCCAACCTCAAACAGCCGCCCAAAACGTATCATACGATCGCACAGACTGGCAGCGCGGCTACGAATCCCAACCCAACGAATTCGACTACTGGATTGACAACATAGAAGGCGAAATCCCCGCCGGCTTGCAAGGCACATTCTTTCGCAACGGGCCCGGATTGTTGGATGTCAACGGCCAGCGCATCCACCACCCGTTTGACGGCGACGGGATGATTTGTGCGATCGCAATATCCGAAGGCCGCGCCCATTTCCGCAACCGATTCGTCCGCACAGAAGGCTATCTCGCCGAACAAAAAGCCGGAAAAATCCTCCACCGAGGGGTTTTCGGCACACAGAAACCGGGGGGCCCGCTTGCCAACATCTTTGATGTCAAAATCAAAAACATTGCCAACACCAACATCATTTATTGGGGCGACAAACTGCTAGCACTTTGGGAAGCAGCACAGCCCTACAGACTCGACCCCCGTACCCTAGAAACTTTCGGCTTAGATACTCTAGATGGCATCTTGGAACCCGGTGAAGCCTTCGCTGCCCACCCCAGAATTGAAAAAGGCAAAAATGGCAAAGGAGACAGATTAGTCAACTTTTCTGTCAAGCCCGGTTTGTCGAGTACCATCACGATTTACGAATTCGACGAAAGCGGCAAACTTTTGGATCGTCACGCCCATGCAATACCGGGTTTTGCCTTCCTGCACGACATGGTAATTACCCCGAATTACTGCATATTCTTCCAAAATCCCGTCTCATTTAATCCTCTACCATTCGTGTTAGGATTTCGGAGTGCATCCCAGTGCATTAAATTTTCGCCAAACAAGCCAACGCAAGCAATTTTAATTCCCCGCAACGGCACTGACGAGGTGAAGATATTAGAAACCGAACCTTGTTTTGTCTTCCACCACTGCAACGCCTGGGAAGAAGGAGACGAAGTTTTTGTAGATTCAGTTTGCTACGAATCATTTCCCACTGTAGAAGCGGACGGCGATTTTCGCGAGGTTGATTTTGACAGCGTTCCAGCGGGCGAATTGTGGCGGTTTAAGTTGAATTTGCAAGACAAAAGCGTACAGCATCAAGTTGTTGAAACTCGGTGCTGCGAGTTTCCCACTTTGCATCCCAATAATGTCGGACAACCTTACCGATATCTGTATATCGGTGCTGCTGATGCTCCCACTGGAAATGCTCCTTTGCAAGCTATCCTCAAAATGGATTTCGTGACTGGTGAAAGGCAAATTTGGAGTGCGGCGCCGCGCGGTTTTGCGGGGGAACCGGTGTTTGTTCCCCGTGGTTCAGGCGTCTCGCCTGAAGGTGCAACGGCTGAGGATGACGGCTGGCTGCTGCTTTTAATGTATGATGCAGCTAATCATCGATCGACCTTAGTGATTTTAGATGCTCGCGACATCACCAAAGGCCCTGTAGCGCGCTTGCATTTAAAACAGCACATTCCCTACGGTTTGCACGGCAGTTTTACACCAAATGTACTGCTTCCTATCGGTTCGTAGTTGCGCGTTGATTCGCCTGGTTCTTGCGCCGCTCGCCACAGCCCGCCGGGGGTTGAAAACCCCCGGCTCACAGCGAAAGTCCTCTCAAAGAGGACTAAAACCAACATTTATTATCGATCGGGTTTCTTCAGTCGGTTTTAACTGAGATGTTGCACCATTGTCAATAAGCCTTTTATGAACGGGCAAGATGCCCGTTCCACAAGAAAATCTAATCTTTGTGGAACAGGCATCTTGCCTGTTCTTGAGAATGGTGCAAGATGTGAGTTTTAACCGACTGTCTTCTATGAGCCAGGGGTTTAAACCCCTGGCGGACTGCGGAGACTGCGAGAAATACTAACAACAATTTAACACATAAAAATACCTAGTAAATGCAAACTGTCAACAAATTTCCTATCCAAAAACTACTTATTTTAATTTGCAGTATCGTCGTAATCTTGGCAATTATCTTATCTATTTACTCTCACAATGCTAACGCCCAAGAGCCTTACAATTTATCTCCAGAAAGCGCTGTAGCGTCCAAAGGCTTGGTTGAGGTCAAAATGACCTTAATTGCCGTTGACCCCATTAAAAACGAATTAGAAGCCCGCTTGCAGTTTGAACTCAAAGGTATTTATAAAAAAGGGCCAACTTACCCGGCTCAAGACTTGTTAATGACAGTTAACGGCGCCAATGTACCGGATTCGGAAATTACCTTTAAAGAAGGCAAACCGATGATTGTCCCTGCATTGAAGTTTAACTTAGTCAAAGGAAAAATTAATAATTACCCCTTTGATCGGCACATTGCTAAAGTAGCTATTTCGATTGACCCGCTGCCTTCGATTGGGAAAAAGTTTGCTCCCTTTGAACTGAATCCCGTGCCGCTGCAATTTAATTTCCATGCCGACGTTCCCGGTTTCGACATCAGTTATAAGCCGATGGAAGAGAATTCATCTATCTTTATTTATATCGATGTTTCTGCCACTCGATCGCTGCCGGTAAAATTCTTTGCCTTAGTGATTATTGTTATCATGTGGGTGCTGTCAATTATGGCGCTTTTGCTAGCATTAAAAGTGATGAAATCAGGTAAGTTGCCGGAAGTGGGAATGCTGAGTTGGACTGCTGTGATGTTGTTTGCTTTTCCCGCTATTCGCAACGCTCAACCTGGGGTGCCACCAGTGGGAACTGCCAGTGATTTCCTTTCGTTTTTTTGGACGGAAATTATAGTTGTGGTGGCCTTAGTTATTATTGGTAGCTGTTGGTTGAAGCGGTATCATCCGCCAATTGAATGATTTTATATTTCAAGAATTTACCCCCTAGACCAATCAGGGGGATTGTAGCTTTGATACTTTCAATTAACAGCCAACAGTCAACACTTAACTAAATTAAAAGATTCAATTTTTGACTTCCAAATTCTCAATATCCTTTGCGGGTACACCCAAACCGCGCAAGATAGTAAAAGCAATAATTCGATATCCCGACGGATTGGGATGAACTCCATCTGCGGCTAACAAATTCAGAGTTTTGCCCGCGTGCTTTTGATAGGTGCCGATAACTTCCCGAAAAGGCGCATTCAAATCAATAAACAAGCACTGATTCTCTAACGCAATTTCTCGCATCGCGGCAATATACTCTTGCAACCTGCGATTTTCTGGGCCGTCGAGATTTTCCCCTATCGGAGTAGGAGAAAGCAGTACAACTCGAATTCCTGCGGCTTTTGCCGCCAGCACCATTTGAGTTATTTTCTCCCGATATTCTGCCAGTGGCACTCCCGTGGGCAACTTGCCTTGCGGATAAAACTGACGGTTTTGGAAGTCGAAGAAAGCGTGCCAAACGTCGTTGACTCCGACATTAATCATTACTAAATCTGGTTTTTGGTCGATCGCATCTTTCTGGAAGCGCGCTTGCATATCAGTCGCCTTGTTACCGGAGATTCCGGCGTTGACGATTTCGATTTGGCGATCGGGATAAAGAGCACTCAGATAGCGTTCCAGCAGCCAAACGTAACCTCCGGGGTATTTCCCCGCCTCGGTGATGCTGTCGCCCACTGTCACAATTTTGCGCTTGCCGGCGAGCACGTTCTGGATTTCTGGTGGGGGCGTTGCTTGGGATACGGATTCTTTAAACATCGGAATTAAGGAGTGAGGAATGTTAAAGGCGATAATAGCAGCAATTACGGCGAGGGCAAGTCTGATTAACACTTGCCTTAGCGGGACTTTGGGACGGGGCGATTCCCTTCGGGATAGCTTCGCTTCACGCGCATTGGGAGACATTACGCAGATTCCTACTAAAACTCTAACTATTTATGTCTGCAATAATATTATCCATTTCAGGGGTTTTTGTCACTTATTTCAATAACTCAGTCCTGGACTAACAAAAACCTGGTTTGGACACCCAATCCGAAGTTATAAGCCTTAAGGCAGAAACCTGGTTGTTGACCGCGCCTGCGTAATTTGTATATGTGAAATTACTGAGGTTTTTGTCACCCTCATCTGTCGGTGTAATTGCCATCACAAAAAAAATCGCCAAATGTCACAGGATTTCTGCTAGTTACAGCACAACTTTAGAAGGTAATCCCAGTTTATAATAATATTGATTAGTTCAGGAAACAAGTTTTCATGCGAGGTTAAAGCAATGGTAGCCAATTCAAATTTTTTATATCCTCAAACTCGCTATTACGGTGAAGTAAAGCCAGAGAATTTAGTATTTAATGCGAATTTACAAGAGTTTTCTCAGCGAGTGGGTTACATCAGTTCCTTGACATCTAACGGTAAAATCTCTGTAGAACAGGCATTTACTCAGATACAAGCACTCTGGGAAGAGGTGGAAAACTCGAAAAAGCAGTTGGGAATCGGCGAAAATCCATTTTCCGCTTGAATAATTAGCGGTGGGCTTGGAACTTGAGTTACGCGCCATTGATGCCGATCGATTAATCGAGAGCTTAATATGAAAAAGTAGCTAGTAGCGATCGACCTTTTTGCCTATGAGTTCCGATTTAGTACCCCTCCTTCCCAAAGTATCCGTCGGCCGCCGCGCAGCGGCCTTCTGCATTGACGGAATCGCAGTTTGGCTGCCCAGTTTGCTTCTGGGTACTAATGCGATCGCCCAAACCATATTTTTTGTTTTGCTGTGGCTGATCCTGCGCGTAGCCATCGTCAGGAAAAACCAAGGTCAAAGTATCGGGCGCTGGGCTTTGGACATGAAAGTTGCCGATACCAGATTCCTACGGACTCCGGGAGTGCAAGAACTGTGTAAGCGCGAGGCATTGCTGGGTATTTGCGCCGCCTTAGCCTTCGCAGGTATAGCTGGGCTCACCTCTACCAACGCCGCCGTCTTGCTGCTGATGCTGCCCCTGGCGATCGACTGTAGCGTTGCCCTCAACTCCGGCGAAAGGTTTCCCCAAGCTTTCCACGATCGCATCGGCGGGACGATGGTCGTCGGAACCCGCCGCGGCTACTCCCTCGACATCAAAGTTAGAAGATTGCTTGACCAAGTGCAGAGCAATGTGAGAAGATAATAAATTGTGTTTAAATTAGTCGAAATTTATTTAGAATTATGGCTAAAGGCGTCCGCATCATAATTACTCTAGAGTGTACTGAGTGCCGTACTAACGTAAGCAAACGCTCAAAAGGCGTGTCTCGGTACACCACCACCAAGAACCGTCGCAACACGACGGCGCGGCTGGAACTCAAAAAGTTCTGCCCCCATTGCAACAGCCACACTGCCCACAAAGAGATCAAGTAGATCAGTGGTCAGTTGTCAGTTGTCAGTTGTTATTGGTCAACAGTCAACAGTCAACAGTCAACAGTCAACAGTCAACAGTCAACAAAAAACAAACCATGACTTACTTTCGCCGGCGCGTTTCGCCCATCAAACCAGGAGACCCGATCGACTACAAAGATGTCGATTTGCTCAAAAAATACGTCACAGAACGCGGTAAAATCTTGCCCCGCCGGATTACCGGTTTGACTGCCAAACAGCAGCGAGACCTGACCAGAAGCATCAAAAGAGCAAGAATTGTAGCTTTGATGCCCTTCGTAAACCAAGAAGGTTAACAGGATTTGGGATTTTGGGTTTTAGATTTTGGACTGGGAATAAGACTTGCGCGAAAACAACGTCTTTCTGCCATTAAAAGTGCAGCAAGAATGCAGCGAAATAATCGTGAAATAGGGTTAAGAGTCGCCGCAGCGCAAGTCTTAATCACAAGTCAAAAGTTAAAAAAAAAGCAAGAAGAAAGAACAACTTTTGAGATTTTAACTTTCACAATTGACCAGAAAAATTGCCAATATCCAAAATCTAAAATCGCAAGCTCGAAACTCGATAAGTGGCTACTGTAAAAATCCAAAATCTCAAATATAAAGCTGGCAAGTGGAGAAGGGAACGTTAGTAGAATTTAGAGTGCACGGCGACCGCCGTCTGGCAGTTGCCGATCGCCCCGACGGCAAGAAAAACTGGGTGGTGGTAGACGAAAACGGTCAACCGCACAGCATACCGCCCAAACAAATCACCTACGAAGTAGTCGGAGAAACTTACAAACCCTCCGATATTCCCAAATTTCTCAAAGAAGTAGAAGCATACTCAGATCCGTCGAGTTTGGAAGTCGCTTGGGAACTTTTAGTCGGTGACGGAGAAACAGCAGATCCCGAATCCCTGGCAAAGCTGTTATTTTCTGAGAGTAGTGCGGCCCAGTGTTACGCGGCTTACTGTTTGTTATCAACAGACAAACTGTATTTTAAACAAAAGGGCGATCGCTACGAACCGCGATCGGCAGCCCAAGTAGCCGAAATCAAACACCAGCAAGAAGTAGAACAGCAGCGACACCAAGAATCCCAAGGATTTTGGGATCGAGTCAAACAGCGGCTGGCAGGAGAAAATGTAGATTGGGAAAATAGCGATCGAACTCGCCTCGACGCCCTAGAACGCTTTGCCCTCCTCGGAGAAGAAGCAACGCACCGCACCCCAGCCTTAGAAACTTTAGCCAGCTTACAACGATCCGAAAACCCCGAAGCAGCCTTTGGCCTCCTAGTCGAGCTCGGCCTCTGGAGTACCCACGAAAACCTGTTTTTGCGGCGCAGCCAAATTCCCCTACAATTCTCCGCAAAGGTATTAGAAGTGGCCCAACGCTGCCTAGAAAATCCCCCAACCGACTCGGACACAAATCGTCTCGATTTAACTCACCTCAAGGTTTACACGATCGACGACGAAAGCACCACCGAAATCGACGACGGCCTCAGCTTAGAATTCCTCGAAAACGGCCAGCAGCGGATCTGGATACACATCGCCGATCCCACCCGCTTGCTTTCCCCCGGAGACGAACTCGACCTCGAAGCCAGAAAGCGCACCACTACGGTTTACCTGCCCACGGGAATGATCCCCATGTTTCCCCCAGCTTTGGCAACCGGGCCGATGAGTTTAATTCAAGGCAAAGAGTGCAGCGCGCTCAGCTTCAGCGTCACCTTAGACGAAATCGGCGCGGCTCAAGATTACAGCATCCACATCAGCACCATAAAACCCACCTACCGCTTGACATACGATGACGTAGACGAAATGCTGGAGTTGGGAATCGAAGCAGAACCGGAAATAGCAGCGATCGCCTCTGCAGCAAAACTGCGCCAAAAATGGCGGGAAGCCCAAGGGGCAATCAGCATATTCATGCCAGAATCCGTCATCAAAGTCAACGGCGACGACATCAAAATCCACGTCATCGACGACTCCACCGCCCGGATGCTAGTAGCCGAAATGATGATTTTAGCCGGTGAACTAGCAGCCCGCTACGGTCAAGCTCACAGCCTACCCATACCCTACCGCTATCAGCCACAGCCCGAACTTCCTCCCGATGAAGAACTGCTGGCCGTGCCTGCAGGCCCCGCCCGCGCTTGCGCCGTGCGCCGGTGTATGCCCCGCAGCGAAATGGGCCTCACCCCCGGACGCCACGCCGGCTTGGGTTTGGAATTATACACTCAAGTTACTTCCCCGATCCGCCGCTATACCGACTTGCTGGCTCACTTCCAAATCAAAGCCCACCTGCGGGGCGAACCCCTACCTTTTTCGGCCCAAGAAATACAGGATATTGTCATGTGTCTCGGCACCGCAGTTAAAGAAGCATCCACCGTCGAACGCCAAACTAACCGCTATTGGGGATTGGAATATTTGCGGCGCAACCCCGATGAAGTTTGGGAAGCTTTAATGCTGCGCTGGCTGAGGGAAGACAGCAATCTCGGATTGATTTTATTGGAAGATTTGGGTTTAGAATTGGCAATGCGATTTGGTCGATCGGTCGCAATCGGCGATCGGCTAGAAGTCAAAGTCACCCACTGCGATCCGCGATCGGATGTCATTAACTTCCAAGAAATGATATTTGAAGCGGCACAATAGGATTTTAAACTTGAGATTTTAAATTTGGGATTTCCAAAATCTTAGTGACAGGAATTGTGCGTTTGTGGCTATAAACCAATATGCTTGGGTTAGTCATCTCAGAGGAATTTCATCTCAGGAATTTAGGGGAGTTTACTCTTCAACCCGCGCAGGCGGGTTTTGTTTCTGTAGGGGCGGTTTCAACCGCCGTCTTAACTAAAATCTAAAATCTCAAACCGCCAAATGCCCAATTCAATTAGCCAAGTTCAGCCGCCGCTGGAATTCATACCCCCAGCCTACAACCCGCTAGTGATGCAAGGTTGTAAGCAAATATTCCCCTGGTGGCTGCGATTTCGGACGAATATCAGCCACATTCAAGCCGAAAACGTCGAAACCCTCGCCGAACTATTCCACCAATTTCAAAATCAGAAAGTTCGCTTCTTGCTAGCCTTCCGCCACCCCAACTCAGACGATCCCTACTGTTTGGGACAACTAATTTGGAAACTCGTTCCCCAGGCGGCGCGGGCCAAAGGCATTCCCCTGCAATTCCCGGTACATTCCCACTTTATCTACGATCGCGGCATTCCCCTGTGGGCCGGTGCGGGAGTCGGCTGGCTGTATTCCCAACTCGGTGGCACTCCCATTGTTCGCGGTAAAATCGATCGCGTCGGATTGCGATCGGCCCGCAATTTATTTGCCAACAGCCAATTCCCGATCGCCGCCGCCCCAGAAGGCGCTACCAACGGTCACAATGAAATAGTTAGCCCCCTCGAACCGGGAATTGCTCAAATGGGTTTCTGGTGCGTTGAAGATTTGCTAAAAGCCGGACGCACTGAAAAAGTTTTAATTGTGCCGATCGGCATTCAATACCGCTATGTCAATCCACCTTGGCAACCCCTAGAAAAACTTTTAACTCAATTAGAAATTGATTGCGGACTGCCACCCTTAGAACGCACCGACCTCGCCAATTTACCGACCACAAATCCCGCTTCCGAAAACCAAAATCACAAATTCCAATATCTGCGCCTGATTCGACTGGGTAGCCATTTACTGTCAGTAATGGAAGAGTTTTACAGCCGTTTTTATCATAAAGAAATACATCCAGAAACCTCTATTTTAACATCATTATCGCTACCCAACAAAACGGGAAATGATTCTGGCAATGAAGTAATGATGGCTCGACTGAAAGCACTGTTAGACGTGGGTTTGCAAGTAGCAGAAGAATATTTTAACTTAAAGCCCAAAGGCAGTTTAATAGACCGCTGCCGCCGTCTTGAACAAGCAGGCTGGGAGTATATTTATCGAGAAGATATCAAAGATATTGCAGCACTTTCTCCCTTAGAAAGAGGATTAGCCGATCGCCTCGCTGAAGAAGCAAGTCTTCGGATGTGGCACATGAGACTTGTAGAAAGTTTCGTGTCCGTCACGGGCAGGTACGTCGAAGAACAACTGACAGCAGAACGTTTGGCAGAAACAACTTTACTGCTGTGGGACGTACTGGCTCGCATCAAAGGGGGAAATCCTTTCGGCCGCCCCAAGTTGGGCAAACAGCAAGTACAAATGACCGTGGGCGAACCGATATCAGTGAGCGATCGTTGGGATCGATATCAAACCAGCCGCAGGTTAGCAGTTGCCGAACTCACTCAAGACTTGCAATCAGCTTTAGAAGCAATGATTAAATCGTGAACAAACCTGACTGTCAACTGAGTACAGTTAGACCGCTGGCTTCTTTTTCCTTTTTTTTCTCATGCTTTTTATAGTGAGGTAGTTCCACCCCCACTTGCTAATATATTATCAGAGTATTTCCAGATTATCAAGGGATATACAGAAATAATTGTCGCTTTGGGTACCTACACCCGACGAGCCTTTCATCCCAAGGAGTAATTCCCAACGGGGTACTTCGCGCAGCGCTCAGATTAATCCCCTTTAAATATACCGAGGGACTTCCCGGCTGGTAGTTAATTACTCAGATAAACAAGAGCTTCTAGGGAAGAAGGAATATATATTTTTCTTCAATATTTTTTTTTGTCGTGAATTATAAACAGATTGTTATAGACTTTTGGAATAGGTCTCATGAACCGCAAACGCTCGATCGACAATGAACCAATAAAAATTACCAATGACTAACAAACCTATCGATTTGTCTACTAACTCAATTAAGGTAAAACTGCTAAATAATTTAGCGCAGGAATTGCTCACACCGCTCACTTCTGTCCTCGGCATGGCAAGCGTGTTGAAACAAGAAATTTATGGCCCATTAACGAGCAAGCAAAAAGAATATATTGACGTGATCCAAGACAGCAGCCGCTCTTTGCGATCGCTAGTTGAAGAAATTTTGGAACTGGCAGAACTAGATGATTCCGCTTTCACATTGAAGCGAACCGCAGTCGATATAGAAACTTTGTGCCAGCAGGTTGTGACCACCCTCTCCTCGGCGGCAAGTAGACGAGAGCAAGAAATTAATTTGTCGGTGGGGCCCGGATCGCGCATCTGGTTGGTAGATAAAGATAAGGTTCAGCAAATGCTGCACCACTTAATTTTTAGCATTATTCAATCTGCTGGGGCAGGCAGTGTGATTCGAGTCCACGTTTCTCGGAAAGAAGACGGTATCAACATCGGAGTTTGGGTTTTTCATCCTTGGTTAGGGGAAAGTTTACCCCATGCTCAACTCTACACCGACTACTTGTTGAAGGTCGGATCGGGTAGCGGTTCGCCATCGAACTCCGAAACCGACTCCCCCGGACTCGAACCGCAACTCCCGACACAGGGTGTGCAGCGATTAACGCTGGCGTTTTCTGAGTTGGCGGCTTTGGTGGCCCAGAATGCCGAGGATAGCGCACCGGTGTTAGCTGGTTACGGGGCCAGGGAACGCTTGGGGCTGCTGCTTTGCTGCCAATTGGTGGAAATTCAAGGCGGTCAACTCTCAATTCAAGGAACCCCGGAATCTGGATATCGCTACGTGCTCTGGCTGCCCTGCACAAATGCTACGGAATTGTTGGAAGGATGAAGTTAGTTGACTGTTGACAGTTGGCAGTTGGCAGTTGACAGTTGGCAGTTGGCAGTTGGCAGTTGGCAGTTGGCAGTTGGCAGTTGTTAGAAATAACAATTACCTTTTTCCCAATGCCCTGTTTGGCCGATGCCCAATGCCCTGTTTGGCCAATGCCCTGTTTGGCCAATGCCCGATGCCCAATGCCCGATTACTAAGTACAAATCTAAAATAGCAATGAATTCAGTTTGGCAACAATTAACTCTGGCAAATTTGCCGCTCTCTCAGTGGCAAAGTAGAAGTTATTTATTCAATTTGGCGATCGGCTCTTTACGCAGTTGGCGGCAGAGTAGCTGGCTGATGCAGTGGGCCGAACCCTTGGGTTTTGTTTTGCTGGCCTTGACTTTCGGTTTGGCGCCGTTTGTAAACAATGCCTTGGTGGGGGTGTTGATGGCGGCTAGCGCTGCGTTTTGGGTGCTGCTGACTGTTTCGGACGATCGCGAGATCCCCTTCACGCCGATTCACTTGCTGGTACTGCTGTACTGGGGCATTGCCACCGTCGCAACGGCGATGTCGCCGGTGAAAGTCGCCGCTGCTACTGGTTGGAGCAAGCTAACGCTGTATTTGCTGTTTTTTGCGCTGATGGCTCGGATATTGCGAGATCCCCGTTGGCGATCGTGGTTAATTGCCGTATTTTTGAACGTCTCTTTAATTGTCAGTTTCTACGGCGTGCGGCAGTGGATTGACAAAGTGCCGCCCTTAGCTACTTGGAACGATCCGACTTCTACTCAAGCCAATGTCACGCGAGTTTACAGCTTTCTGGGAAATCCTAACTTGCTTGGTTCCTATTTACTGCCGGCCATTGCATTGAGCGCCGCCGCACTTTTTGTGTGGAAAGGATGGGGAACAAGAGTTTTAGCGCTGACGATGCTGGTGGTGAATTGCGCGTGTTTGCGCTACACGGACAGCCGGGGTGCTTGGATCGGTTTTGTGGCTCTACTGGTGGTATTTTTAGTGCTGCTGTGGTACTGGTACAGCCCTTTGATGCCTCGGTTCTGGCGAAATTGGGCGCTGCCGTTAGGGTTAGGAGGTTTGGCGGGAGCCTTAATTTTGGGAGTGGCTTTAGTGGAACCTCTGCGCGATCGAGTTTCGAGTATGTTTATCGGCCGAGGTGACAGCAGTAACAATTTTCGGATTAATGTTTGGACGGCGGTGATTGACATGATTCGCGATCGACCAATTCTCGGAATTGGGCCGGGAAACACTGCTTTTAATAAAGTTTATCCACTTTATATGAAGCCGAGATTCACTGCTTTAAGCGCTTATTCCGTGCTGCTGGAAATTGCGGTGGAAACCGGTTTTATCGGTTTAATGTGTTTCCTTTGGCTGATGACTGTCACCGTCAATCAAGGTTTGTTGCAGATAAAAAATCTGCGGGATGCACAATTTAACATCTCTAATTTAGACGAAGAATCCCGAAATCCAAAATCTAAAATCCAAAATCTAAAATCGACGAATCAGGGGTTTTGGTTGATTGGGGCGATCGCAACTTTAGCCGGCATGATGGCCCACGGTTTTGTCGATACAGTTTGGTACAGGCCCGAAGTTAATATGCTTTGGTGGTTGATGGTGGCGATTATTGCTAGTTTTTACAGCAACTCGCACCAACAGCAAGATTCAGCTTTGACGGAGGGAGAGTAGATAGAATTGCTGGCGGGGATTTTCTCCCCGCCCGGTGGCAGGGCGGTTTCATTCTCAGGGAAATCATCGTTTTGTAGGGGTAGTGCCAAGAATGCCTACCCCCTCCACGGATGATGAAATCGATGTTTCAAATATCGGGCATCTTCACGAGGGTTTGTCCCTAGGTCGAATGAAACAGCCCTGCGCCCGGTGTGGATTCCAGCAATAGCCGATACAGCAATGATTAAGAGTTATATCAGTGCAAAAAAAAGAATGCAGCTTTATGCAAGCTGCAAACCATTATCGCCATAAGTTATTTCCAATTCTTCAATTCTTAATCTCAAATCTCAAATGCTATAAGGTGCGGACGGCACACCCTGCATACTTACTACTACATACTACATACCTGTTGCTGTAAAGTGGTGATGGTACACTCTACAAAATTTATTGAAAATAACTCTTATTTTTCGCTCTCCGAAGGCATGATGAATCTGGGACACGGATATTTTCCACCATCTCTATCTCTGCACCGCCGCCAGGTCGATTGATTGAAGTCGAACGGCGTTTCGACTGATTCATTAACGGCAGGGTTAACAGTCGAAGGAGTTGGGAGTGCTGTTGAGGCTTGACTTAGCTCCAGTACCGTTATAATTGCCAGTATGGTTGATGAAAACAAAACTGTGCGTTTCATTTATTTGTTTTTTCCTCGTTTAATCGTTGACGTGCCATCCCTATCCATATATCCTCATCGAATTCTTGAGAATCCGCATACTTTAGACAAATTTTCCACTGCGGTAGCGCTGCCTTAGTATTTTTCATTTTTTCTAGGACTTGCGCTTTTAAGCAGTAAGTTGCTGGCCCTTCACTATCAAGTTTAATGGCTTCATCCAGATGCTGCAATGCCTCGGAATATCGACCCTGTTCTAGGCGAGCCCATCCCAAGTTTTTGAGTAAAGAATATTTTACTCGATCGTCCTCCGCTAATTTCAAACCTTGCCACAGGAAGTGAACCGCAGCCGGATAGTTTTTTTGATCGACTATATATAATCGAGCCAGATTGCTGTAAGCAGCAGGCAGACCGAGTTTTGCAGCTTGCAGATATTTTCCTCGGGCGCATTGTAAATCTTGCACCTCTTCGCAAAGCCATCCTAAATTGTAAAGAGCTGTTCGGCTTTTTGGATCTACAGCGAGCGCTAACTCATATGCTTTTTGAGTATCCGCCAATCTATTGGCTTTGTAGTTTTCAAATGCCATATTATTAAAAAAAGATGCCAGTTCCGGCCGCCCAATTTTCCAGCCGCCAAAGCCTACTGCTAGGATCAGCAAGAAGGCTCCCCACTTCGAGTTGTGATGGTTTTTTGCTGGCTCTTTCATGGCATTGAAAATGTTAGCTAATGGTGTCATTTTTAGCATTTTTTAACTTGAGAGTTGAGCAATATTTTTTTTGTCAGATTTAATTGCTACCCTAATGGCCTCATAATCTTACGAAATGACTCAGGTTTGAGCCCATTTCTCATAAGAGTTTGTCAGTCCACAGCCGAATGCTTGGGTAATGTTCCCACTACCCAGAGGTATTCGAGCATAGGTTAATCATTCATGAGGCTCCACAAGCCATCCGGATATTTTCAGGAAAAAAGAACCGGGAAGCAGGAAGAAGGTAGAACTGTTCGCCTTGTCTAAGTAATAATACTTAGTCAGCGGTCAGGCGATCGACAGTATTATAAAACTTCATTAAGTTTATAAGCAGTAGTAAGCAAGAATGATAATATGTAGTCAGGAGGTTAACAATGAAACTACCTGACTACGCTAAAGCAATAGGCATAAGTTACACAACTGCGTGGCGGTGGTGGAAGGCAAATAAACTACCACATCCGAGAGATGGAGGCTCTGAATGCAACTAACTCCAGAGACACATCATTAAATCGACGGAACACCGTTTCGCCCAGATTGACGAACTAGCCTTCAAATCCAAAAACCTCTACAATGCCGCCAATTACGTTATTCGTCAGAGCTTTATTTATGGATGGGGTTATGTCAACTACAACGAAATGAACCGCTTGATGAAGTCTCATGAAGCGTATAAAGCTTTACCTGCTAAAGTCAGTCAGCAAATATTGATGGTACTAGACAAGAATTGGAAATCGTTTTTTGAGGCATTCAATGCTTACAAAGCTGATTCTTCCAAGTTCACGGGTCGTCCAAAATTGCCGAAGTACAAAGATAAAGTTAAAGGGCGAAACCTGCTCGTTTACACCATTCAAGCGATTAGCCGCAAACAGTTGAAGAAAGGAATTATCAAGCTTTCCGGCACTGAACTTTCAATTAAAACCCAACTCAATCCCGACCAGATTTGTCAAGTTAGACTGGTTCCGAAATGTGATTCCTATGTAATTGAGGTAATTTATGATGAACCGGAGTCCACCCTTGGCAATGCCAACTCTGTAGCTAGTATTGATTTGGGGCTGGATAATTTAGTGGCGTTAACTTCAAATCAGCCGGGATTTATCCCTTTGTTGATTAACGGGCGACCATTAAAATCGATCAACCAGTTCTACAACAAACGTAAAGGAAAGTTGCAATCCCAGTTAAAAGGAGGTCGCAAAACTTCACCACGGATGAGCGCGCTTAACACGCTGTCGCAATCAAAAAGTTGATAATTACTTGCATCATACCAGTCATGTGATTATTGATATTTTGATGGCAAAGCAGATTGGGACGCTAGTAATTGGCAAGAATGCCCAGTGGAAAACTGAAATCGAGTTAGGGAATAAAACTAATCAAAACTTTCTTAGCATTCCTCATTCTCAGTTGATTGAAATGTTGGAATACAAAGCTCGGTTAGTGGGAATTACGGTGATTGTGCAGGAAGAATCCTACACGTCCAGAAGTAGCTTTCTGGGTTTAGACCCAATTCCGGTTTACGGGAAAACAGAAAAAGAGCCTGTATTTACTGGGAAACGGATCAAACGAGGTTTGTACAAAACATCAACTGGTCAGTTAATTAATTCCGATGTGAATGCTTCTTACAATATTCTCAGAAAAGCAATCCCAAATGCCTTCAGCTTTCTTGATAGGGAGCTGCGTAGTTGGGCCAATGCGGGTTAATCCGCTCAAAGTAAAAGTGAAAGGGGAGGG
>NZ_JAUBOZ010000090.1:0-32033 GCF_036700475.1 Microcoleus sp. T2B6
AATTGCTGAAATCAGCATTTTATAGGATTCGTATGTCTATTTTCAGAATCCTATCAATAAGCGTTCAACACTTCTGCGCCACAGCACGTAGGAACGCCGAATTTGAGCGTCAATGTTAGGAGGTACATTGGGAACATAAAACCAATCAGGAGCTTCTGCACCTTTTTCCGCCGGCTCGGTTTCTCGCCAGTAAATGCCGCAGTCTTGACCGATCGCATATTGTCCGTCAGGATGTCGCTGCTGCAAAATCTGGCCGAGGGAATCAGTTAAAATTAAACTTTGCGGATGCTCCTGAAAGTTTTTCACAAAAGTACCGTCTGACTCTGGTAATTGAGTGTGGTCTGGAAAAGCAGGAGGTAGAACAACGCGGTCAACGCTTTGGGTCATAATTCCCTCCGAGGTCTTACCTAATTGGTAATTAGTAATTGGTAGTCGGTAACAGGACGCTGGGCGCGAGGATTTATAAACCCGGTTTCGACCTGTATCTGTCGTCGTTCAACCAAGATTTATCGTAGAAACCGGGTTTATTTTCGTAAGTCCTGCGTAATTAGGAATAAAGCGAGTAGTTTTGAGTGGTAAGTATTAAGTTAAAAATTTACAACTCTTTCACTTAAAACTCAAAACTCTTTCTCTCAAAACTTTCCTTAAGGTTTCGGTAGCGCACCTTCAGGACTAGGAGAAGCAGCCGGCTTGGGAGTCGCCGCAGCCGCCGGAGAAGGCGAAGGAGTGCCACTAGCTAACTGATTAATTTGGTCTTTATAGTTAGGAGGAGCTAACTCAGTAGCTCGATCGAACAGCGTTTTTGCTTCATCTGTTTTGCCCTGTTCCTTCAGCACGATCGCCTTTCCTAAAGTCGGGCGAAAATCTTTGGGATTAGCCTTAGCAGATTCGTCGTAAATTGCGATCGCCTCCTCGTAGCGCTTCTGCACAGCATAAACCTGTCCCAAAATCAACTGCACTGAAGTTACATCCACACTTTCCGGTTTCGCCAGATTTGCAGCCGGAGCAGCCTTCAACGTATCTTGCAGCAGTCCGATCGCAGCTTCGGGCCGCTGCTGCACCAGCAGCAAATTCACCAACCCCTGCAAAGCCTTAATTTCCCCAGGCTTAGACGCTAAAATTGACCTGTAAGCTTGAGCAGCCCCTTCGCGATCGCCCGTGCGTTCCTTAGCCTGAGCCAGCAAAATCCCGTATTCAGTAGTCTCAGGATTCAGGGCAGCCAACTTTTCCAAAGGAGCGATCGCATCCTTAATGTCGCCCACTCCTTGTCCGATCAACTCCAGTCGCACCTGCAAAAGCCCCCGCAGAGCCGTTACATTGTCAGGTTCCCGCTGCAAAACCAATTCGTATCCCCTAGCCTGAGCTTGCAGCAACTCTGATTGCTTATCCCCAGACTGCGCCGTCTGAGTAGGCGTTGGAGTCGATCGACTTTGCGCTTGGCTGGCCTTGAGAATACTGTCCAAAATTGGCACAAGGGAAAATCCCAAAAAAGCGATGAGCGACAGCACCACCACCACAGTAATCAACCCACGACGCTTGTTTGCTTTTTCCATAATTCAACTATCCCAGCTTAAATCTTCTACTATTTTCTAAGAATTAACGCATCGCCCAGGGGCGTCTGCCACTTAACTAGATCCATGCAACCGTAAACGTTTTTAACTTCAAAGTCCCAACGGACAAAGCAGCCTTTTACTTGCAGCTAATATGGTAACAGACCCACAACTCCATGCTAGCTAAACAATTTTGGACACTCAGACCCGCAGCCCCAAGGACTGCGGTGTCTGTCCAATTTAGTCTGGTCTAGCTAAAAATTACCAAAAATATGGCGGATCAGGCCGTTAGGTAATTGGATTAAGTAAAATAGGCAAGCTGAATATCCTAAATGCTATTAGCCAGCAACTCCAGCTCAGCGCGATCGGCGATCGAGCGGTCAGCAACTCCCAAAGTCCTTGCTCGCAAGGATTTTAGCAGCCAGCGAACCGATCGGCACTCGTAGCGTTGAAAGTTGGCGTTGACGGGTCACAACCTGACCTCCGGGCGCAAGCCCGCCTGTCAGGTGCTAGTAGTTTTTAAAGCAGTTTCTTCAGTTTATTCCTAATTTCCCTTAAGGGATGTGTCTCCGCTGCAAGGAGTTTTTATGAACCCCTCTCCCAACCGGTCTTCCAAATCGTCCAAATCTACTTCAAATCGCAAGGCTCAGCCGAGCGAACAGGCCGTCAATCCGCCTAATGATCCAGATTCCATTCCTGAGACACCAGACGAAAGTTCGGTGCCTTCGGCGTTGGCTGCACCTGTTGACCAAAATCAACCGGCAACGCCAACCGACGCCCCAGCGTCCAAGGATAAGCTGCAACGACCACGCTACAGTTCTGCCCTCGACAAGGACAAAACAAAGCCACAAGACCAGCCCAGCAATGCTCCTGCCCCCCCGGCGCCAGCAGCGTCTTCGACACCTGTCAGCGATACTCCAGCCCTAGCAGTCGCACCGCCCACAAACGCCGAGCCTGCCGCTAATGAAAGTCAGGCCGCTGAGGACATACCCTCAGTCATGCGCCAACATCCCATTCCCCCCCCCAGCGAACCCAGACAGTACCGAGCTGTTGGTTTGGTGCGGGGCCGCTACACGCCATCAGAAGAGCAATTCACCCGGGGTATGCTGATAGCTGCCGACGGAACTGCCATCGACGCAGTTTTGCTGGGTAGAGTTATGAGTTTAGTCAAAAATCACCTGGAGCTGGAACAAGAACACCTGTGGGTGGTCTATCCCCGCACCAGGCAAGAAGACGGCAACTTGCACGCCCAGATTATGGGGGTTTGGGAGCCGGAAACGCTCAAGAAACCTCCCGAACCTTCCTCTGATGAGGAAAGTCAGGAAGCAGCGGAGATTGAGGCTAGCGGCGAAGCATCGACCGCATCTTTGCCTCCCTCGGAACCTGATGTTGAAGATGGCTATTTTTCGATTAGAGGTGAGGTGATTTATCAATCCCAAGACGAAGAAAAGTATGTCATCGTCAAAATCAAGCAAGCTCCCCGCAAGAATGACGACAAGATGAAGTTTTTTAAGTTGAAACTCAAGGGAGATTTAGCTACAAAGGCGATCGGGTTTTTTTGGGATTTCCACGTCAAATTGAAAGCTGAGAGTCTGATGATTGAGCAGGCTAATAATATTGGTGCCCTGCCGATTAAAAAGCGGAAATTCCCCCCTGGCAGCAAGCCACCCGGTGGCTTCAAAAAAGGAGGGAAGCGTCCGTTTACTCCTAGACCCAGCGGTGACGGTGCTCCTGTAGGGCGTCCTACCATCAAATCCGCAGCAGCAGCACCACCGCCTGTCCCCAAGGAACCTCTTCCTAAGCCGGTTAAGAAGCCTAAGCCGATCGAGCAATAAAAAATAGTGAAAGTAAAAATGCAAGATTAAAGGTTAAAAAACTTTTAATCTTGCATTTTTAGTTGAGCTGCTTATTGTACTTCTGTACATGAGCGAGTAGGCTCTGCGCTACCACCTCGCCAATTTGAACAGGAACAGCGTTTCCGATTAAACGACCCAGTTTGCTGAAACAGACACGCTCGCCAGGAGCTAGGAAGCGGTAGTTTTCGGGAAAAGTCTGAAGGATAGCGGCCTCTCTCAGAGAAATTGCACGATCCTGTTCCGGATGTCCGAACCGACCATTTCCGTAGCCGAAGCATTGAGTTGTGATCGTTGGAGCCGGGGCGTCCCACTTCATACGACCATACACGCTAGCATAAGTTTGTCCGGATTTCTTACGATGACATGGTGCCAGCAGTGAATCATCCCAGTCATGCCATGTGCCTCCGGGTTTTGAGGCTCTGATTCGGCGGAGGTTCAGGTCACTTAGTGAGGATGCGGTATGAAGTGCGTCATTTGGATCGGAGCATCCGGCTGCTAAGGCGGGTAGATGGGAAATCGCCTCACGCACAGTTGTGCACGATCGTCTAGAAAAGATTGGAGGTACTAATTCTACTGGCCCGAATCGGGACGCTAGCAGCACAAGCCGTTTACGAGTCTGTGGAACTCCATATTGAACACAATCTACAATACTGCAACTGGTCGCATAGCCTTCGAGGTTCTTCAAAAAATCCTTGAAAACTTCATGCTCTAAAAGCTGTGGCACATTCTCCATCGTTACGAAGTCGGGTTGAGTCTCCCGTACCAACCGACCGAAGTCGGATACGAGAACCCACTTAGTGTCCTGGCGTTCCTGGCGCCCCTTACGGCTGTAAGTCGAGAATGGTTGGCAGGGCGCGCAGCCTGCCAGCAAACGCAATGTCCTATTGCCAAAAATATCTGCAAGTTGGGAACCAGATAGCGAGCTGACATCCTGCTGGACGAAAAGGGCGTCGTTGTTGCTCTGGTATGGGAAGCGACATTGTGGATCGATGTCGATGCCCGCAACAACCTGAATACCTCCTCGGATCAGTCCATGCGTAAGACCGCCCAAACCGCAAAACAGATCGATGCAGCTAATGGCTGTACTTCTGCGATCGATCTGAGGCTCTTTGCCATTGTGAGCGCCGACCATAGTCTCATCTGGATTCATGCCTTGGCTCATGTAGGTCGGTTCTCCGGCATTAGGAACTCATGTGCATCGATCGATAACTTGAAGCAATTTACAACCTCTCTCAGATACAATGCTGTTCGTTCAGTGAGGTCACGAAGCTGGCTAACAGTAATATTATTGCCACTCTCTGCAAATGATAGATTACCGTGTGCTAGTTTGTTCCGAAAACTTTTGATCAGGGAAAGTGCGCCTTGGTCATCCCGAAATGGTTGTTTGACAGCACGATTAGCCTGACGACTTATATTTAAGGACAATCCTAGACGTTTACTAAGTTTGTAAATCTCCTCATCATCCCAATTTCCACCTCCACCTTTTTCAACTTCAAAAGTTGATATGGGAAGTGCTTGCACTAGGTGTTCGCAGAGGTTCAATGCAGATTCCAGGCGATTCTCGTAGTTGAGATCATTATGGGTACGTGCGGTGCATCGCACCCACTCGCGGCGCAACTCAATGGACAACTCATTGGGCAGCGATCTGTTATTAACCACTGCCTTAGATACGGCATCTACGCACCGAGTAATAGTTGACTCGACAAGATTGTAGAGCTGTAAGTAAACACTCGAATAGAGGATTTTCTGCTGTTGCGGAGTGATCGTAGCTTCCCCGATTTGTGGAGGTCCTCCCTGCACTTGTTCCTGTATAGACTCAAGCAGGTCAAGGTAAGTTTCAATTTCCTGTAAACGCTCTTCAAAAGCTTGGCTCAAATCCTCCATCCTCAATCTCCAAGTAAACGATCGCGAACGAAATGTATACGAGCCCTGAGTCTGCCTATTGCGTTCGCACCGTCGGCGCCAGTCACTTTTGTAAAGTCCTTGCTGTTCAACCATTCTTCAACTTTGAGCGATTGGTTAGCTATCTCAGGCCGTTGCTGAAGTGCTAGATAGCTTCCAATGGCTATAGCTTCAAAACGCGATCGGGGTGTCGCCTTACCTTTAGGTGTTTTGCTGAAGCCCGACGGGAAGTTGCGCGATACAAAGTCTATCATGTCCATGAAGCGTTGCCGGTAGGACTCAATTTCTGCTGGGTTCTGTTTAAAGCGATCGTTCATCTTCTTCGTGTAGGTGAAAAGAAATGGCGACACTCTGTCTTTATATGCTTCTAGCCCATCACCGTATGCGAAGAATCGTGTAACGAGCTCTTCTCTCTCGCGCTCCAATAACAGTTTCTTGGATAGCGGCGCAAGTTTGACAAAGGTGGGCTCTTTGGCGAGTGAAATCACAAGATCCAGGAAAGCACCTCCTAACGCACCTCGACGCACCTCAGCCTTGTTCGCGACCTTGCTTCCTGTGTTAATTCGATCAAAAAGATCAAATCGTGCTTGCTCATCGGCGTGTTCATTGAGCACGATCCCCCTAATGGAACGGTTCTTGATTTTTAGTTGCCGAGATTCGGGGAGATCTTTGAATCGAAATCCGGTCAGTAGCGATAGTTCTTCCAAGTCACCTAGGGGAAAGTCACCAAGAACGAACTCCTGAATTGTTCTAAGGCGCTGTGAACCATCAACAATTTCAAGCTTACCTGTTGACGGGCTTTCCCAAAAGAAGAGGAAAGGGATCGGAAGTCCCATCAATACTGACTCAATGAACCGGGATTTGCGCTCTGGTTCCCATGTGAACTCGCGCTGGTAGGCCGGAATCTCAAAATCTCCTTTCTGCATCTTTTGGGCCAGAAGCTCAATGGAATATTCCGTCAGATAGAACTCAATTCTCTTTGTGTGTTCAAAAATCTGTTTCTCAGCAGCCGCAACTTCCTCATCAGTGAACTTAGACTGGTTTTCGTCGATCATCTTTGAATATCCTCTCGTGGTTCATTCAATTTATAATCCGTGACTTTAGTCTAGGAACTGTCTATTCAAGCCTCACTTGAGCGCCCCACAAATCTTGGGGGAGAAATACTCTGTCGGTGGGTAGGGGAGCAACTGGGGCCGTGAGGGTAAATTGACCCGCTTCAATTTGCTGCTTCAATTCCAATGCTACTTGCCGGGAGAGAAACATACTCGCAAGGGGGGCCGCCCGTACTGGTTTGCCCTCGATGAGAATGCGGCCAGTCTTTAATTGAGCGTAACTAACTAAACCGAATGTGGGACGAACGCGCCGGGGGATAGAGAAATCTACCACCGGCGCTACTATTTTTTTGTCTGATACTGCACAGTGGGCGACGACTGTTTCGTTTAAGACTGGAAACGGGATGCCGACTCCCAGCATCAGGGATGGGCCGTAGTTTTTGAAGTAGCAGCCGCGCACCCATTTGGAGTTCATCTGTTTGGCGTCGCCGATGAGTGCAAGGGTGGCGGCCGGGCCGATGGGGGTGCGGTTGGGCTGGCGTTTTTGCAGCGGGAAGTGCTGGGTTCCTTCCCAGGTGATGTAGCCTGTGGCGCCTCCTAGGAAGATGCGGGTGCCGATGCCGATGATTTCGAGGTCGGGGTCGTTGAGCAGGGGAGACATGGCTCCAAGGTTCGAGTAGACGGCGTTGCCGAGGTTTGGTTGCAGGGGGCCGAGGTAGGTGAACAGCGGGCGATCGCCCCCGTTGACGCCAACAATAAAGTTTTGATATGCGTTGCGGGGATTGAATAAATAAAACTGGTTGATTGTATCGCGGGTAATCGTGGTTTCAAAGGAGGCGCGGGGGTAGCAGTCTGTTACTTGCCCCAGAGCCCGCAACTGCACGGGTTTGCCGGCTATTAAGTCTTCGATGACGTGGCCGCCGCCCCGTTCGCGGGATTCTTCGCCGTCTTCGGCTACTTGGGTGGCTCCCAGGTACAGGTCTACTGCCCCGAAGCCGGAGTAGGCTAAAACGCCGTCTAGCCAGCACTGGCGGATTTTTATCGGGGGGTCGGTATGGCCGAGGTTGATGATTGCACCGGAGGATTCCATCGGCTCGAAGGTGCCGGTGGTAATCACATCGACTTCTTTGGCTGCTTGGGTAATGCTGGTTTCTTGAACTCTTGTTTTGAGTTCTTCGATTGTCCAGACTGTGGCTTTGCCCTGGCTGATTTTATCGTTGATTTCGTCGATCGATCGCATATATTTTAGATTTTAGATTTTGGATTTTAGATTTTGAATTGATTGATTTTGGAGTG
The DNA here is from genome assembly GCF_036700475.1 of Microcoleus sp. T2B6. NCBI lineage: Bacteria > Bacillati > Cyanobacteriota > Cyanophyceae > Oscillatoriales > Microcoleaceae > Microcoleus > Microcoleus sp. T2B6. The sequence continues at coordinate 7,657 of NZ_JAUBOZ010000090.1, forward strand.
ATTTTGATTTTGGATTGATTTTAGATTGATGGATTGTCGATCGAGCTGGTTGTTTGAGATAAAAGCAATATATTATAACTGAGATGTGGCACCATTCTCAATAAGCCTTTTATGAACAGGCAAGATGCCTGTTTCACAGGAAAATTCACTCTTCGTGGAACAGGCATCTTGCCTGTTCTTGATAATGAGGCAAGATGTAAATTATAACGGATACAATAACAATATCATAAATCAAATAAAGGGCGATCGCCATGACTCAAGCGATATTAAAACCAGTCACCTTCGATGAATTTATTGACTGGTATCCTGAAAATTCTGAAAACCGTTACGAACTGCAAAATGGAGCTATTGTTGAGATGCCTAAAGCAACCGGAGAACATTCAGAAGTAGCGGGCTTCCTTGTCGCTGAAGTCAACTTTGAAATCCGACGACTAGGACTTCATTAGGATCGTCAATTAAATAATTTCCCTTTTTTCTTGTGGGATGGGCGTCCCGCCCGTCTATCGGGGACGGGCGGGACGCCCATCCCACAACAAACAGGAAAAGTGGATTTTATTTAATTCTCATTCCTTACTTCGTTCCCAAAGAATGCGTTGTCCAGGCTGATAATGAGCTATCTGGTTACGAACCGGATGCGATCGTTTTAGACAGGCAAGGGACGGACAGCGAACCGAGATGGAAAAAGGAATCTATCATTACAATGGGTAGTTCTGTCCGGCTAATTGTCGAAGTTGTCAGTACCAATTGGCGGGATGATTATGGCTACAAATTGGTGAATTACGAAGCTTTGGGCATTTCTGAATACTGGATTGCGGACTATTTGGGACTTGGCGGGCGACGCTATATTGGCAATCCTAAACAACCTACTTTTTCAGTTTACCAGTTGGTTGACGGTGAGTATCAAGTCAGTCAATCGATTTTAGATTTTAGATTTTAGATTTTAGAGGCGACCCCACGGATAAATGCGGGGGTTTGAGGATTTTCGATTTTAGATTTTGGATTGATTCCACGGATAAATCCGGGGGCTTGTACCCTCAAGAAATTCTTGGTCTGTTTCGGGGGAGTGATAGGGTTGTGTCACCCACATTGGGGCAGTTTAATTTGACGGTTAAACAGATTTTTAGCGCCGGCAGAGATGCGGTATAAAATGCGAGGCTTGAAGATAGTTATTTAAGGGCATTCATACCATAATTTTCCTAAACTTGTAGTGAATACTTCTGGCCTATAACTGGGAATGAATAAGAACTGAAGTCCTTACAAACCTTAACTATTGATTTTCAGGAGCGTCCTTTTCTACACGATCTGGGATGTCGGGTTTGTGTTCTGGCGACTTTTCGGATCGGCTTTCGGCGACTTCTATAGATTCATATTCTTCATGGATAGCAGAATCGATTGCTGCTAAGGTTTTAGGGCTGGCACTCCACTGGTTTAGAATATCTTTAATTAGGGCTTCCCTAATCCAAACTTGAGCTACAACGGTGAGGGGGAGAGCTAGCAATAAGCCTAAAAATCCAAAGAATGTGGCGAAGAATACTTGAGCTATTAATGTTACTGCTGGCAGCAGTGATACTTGCTGTGCCATGACGTAGGGGGTGAGGAGGTTGCTTTCAAATTGTTGAATTAGAAAGTAAAGAATCAGCACAAAACCGGATTTTAAGGGAGAGTCTAAAAGTGCGATCGTCATTGGGGCAATGACGCTCAAACCAGGCCCGATATTGGGTATTAGGTTCAGCAAGCCGGCTAATACAGCGTGAGCTAGAGCTAGGGGAACCTGCAATATTGACAAACCAATTAAACTCAGAAAAGTGATAACACTCATGCTAATTAAAGCACCGATTACCCATCGACCGAGAGCTATTTCGCATTCATCTAAGATGCCATCGACTCGTCGCCGATAGAAAGAGGGAAATAGTTGGATGAATGCTTTGCGGTAAGAGAGAGGTTCTGCTAATGTCATCAATGTCAAAACTATGACGAGCAAAAAGCTGAGAATAACGCCTAATGTGTTACCGACAAAGGCTCCTGCACCGCCGACGAGTTGGTTAAATAGGGGTTGCAGTTGTTGGATAATATCGTTAATATCAAGATTCGGCAGTCGCTGACCTATTTGTCCTGAAAAGCGAGCCTCAAATTGATCTATCCACTGATTTAATCTTTCTATTCCTTGAGGTGCTCTTTGGGTAAGTTGTTGAAACTGTTGGGTAAAGGGCGGTACAATTATCAGGAATAAGCCTACGAATACGAGGATTAGGAAGCTAACTGATAAGAGTACGGCGATCGATCTTTTGAGTCCGAATTTTTGTAAATACCGTGCTAGCCTGTTTAAGGCGGTGGCTAAGACGACGGCGGCAAACAGCAGCAGTAGGGCCTGCCTGATTTGCCACAGGATGTAACAAGATGTGATGAGGGCTAATAAGCCCATCCACTGTCCTAGCTTCATTAGATTTTAGATATTAGATTTTAGATTTTAGATTGAGGAATAGGGTATGGGGCATTACTGGTTGCTAATTGCTCTGCACCCCTGAAGCGATGAATCGCCTTTATATCAAGATACAGCAGATGCGCGCGATCGCATCTTTAATCAGATACCCCTACTCGGACATTAGCATAAGCAGCCTCCTCAATTCCCTTTGGCGAACACCTGCTGCGCTGTCAGCTTCAATTCTGGGAAAGTTGGGGACTCAATACCCTCGCATCCTCTGAACAGTTTGACTTGGTATTCCCCGTCAATTAGTTGGTAAACCGAAAAAGTGGGTTGTTTGGGGTTGCCAATAAACCGTCTGCCGCCCAATCCTAGATAGTCTATAATCCAATATTCCTGAATACCCATTGACTCATATGCCTCAAGCTTTAGGGCATAATCATCACCCCAATTAGTGCTAGTTACCTCGACGATTAGGGGGACTGATGAACCCATTGTGATAATTGATGATTTTTCCCATCGCGGCTCGTTTGCAATGGTTTGTTCGTTAAGTACAATGATATCTGGTTCATATCCCGATTCCTCGCGCATCGGTTTGATGACGGATTCTTTGGGGATGAAGTAGGGCAAATTGAGACGCTCAATTTCAATTCCGACTTTCAGTGCGGTAAAACCGGCAACTTTAGAATGTTTGCCTGTTGCTTTTTGCTTTTCAACAATTTCTCCATTGTGCAGTTCGTAGTGGTGTTCTGAGTTCTCAGGATACCAGTCAATGAATTCATCGAAGGTTACTAATTCTGTTATGGTTTGAATCATGGTGAGTGCCTTGAGTTGGGTTGTGTTTGATAGCTGTACGGGGAATTAAGATTTTGGTAAAAACACAGTCTTTAGACCTAGTGTAGAGCGCACTTTTTGATTGTGTCTCTAATACTGCTGTTGGCGCGATCGCCAGCCGAGGATAGCAGCTAGGATGATACTGGGCGTAAAGACGGCGATTAGGGCGTTGAGGTCGGTAGAAGGGATGGATAAGCTAGGCCCTGCGTACTTGATGGCCAGGGAAAGGGCGGCGGATAGGGTGAATACTTTGATGATGGGGCTGATGTTGGTGTTCATGGACGTGGTAGTTGGTTGTATAATTAGGCATTGAGATTATTATCGCAAGTATTGTGTTGCGGCTGCGATCGCGCCTTAGAGTTTTTAACAGGAAAGAGGCGATGAATGTTGTTTTAAACCCAGAACTTGATTGAGGTTCGCATGATGACACAGACACTTTTACAGCCACTAGACCAACGGTTCATTCACTCCGGGATTAGCTGGCAACAGTTCAAGCTAATTGAACAGGGGTTTTCTGAGTCCCCTGGCATCAGGTTGTTTTATTACAGAGGAGAGGTAGAAATCTTGGCAGTTTCGGAAGACCACGAAGCGATTAGTCGCACCCTCACTATTCTTTTGGCTCTTTACTTTGACATCAAAAATATTGAATTTAAACCTACAGGAAGCCGGACTCTAGAAATAGAAGGCGAAGCTTCAGCACAAGCTGACGAATCATATCTTATTGGTAGGTCAACTGGAACTCCTCCCGACTTATCTGTAGAGGTTATCTTCACTAGCGGTACTGTCAAAAAATTGCAGCGCTATCGAGTATTGGGAGTTGCTGAAGTCTGGTTTTGGGAGGATGGTGTATTGGCTATGTATCGCTTGGGTTCTGAGGGTTATGAAAAAATTTCTTCAAGTGTTGTTTTGCCAGATTTAGATATTAATTTACTGTGTCGCTGCTTGCTGATGGCTTCGAGTGTGGAAGCGATGAGGGAGTTTAGGAGGGGAATTTCTGGTTAGGGCGATCGCAGTTATTTTCCTATGCTTAACTGGATTTAAGTGTGTTGGCGCGATCGCCAGCCGAGGATAGCAGCTAAGATGATACTGGGGGTAAAGACGGCGATTAGGGCGTTGATGTCCGTAGAGGGTATGGATAAGCTAGGCCCTGCATACTTGATGGCGAGGGAAAGGGCGGCGGATAGGGTGAATACTTTGAGGATGGGGCTGATGTTGGTGTTCATGGAGGTGGTAGTTGGTTGTATAATTAGGCATTGAGACTATTATCGCAAGTTTGTGCTAAGCCCGGAAGTAATAGAAGATTAGCAGAGGGGCAGGATTGAGAGCAAAGTACCAAACCTTTGTTTTTTTGCCAGATAGTCGATTTTAACTGACATCTTGCAGCAATATCAATAAGAGGATTTTTCGTGGGGTCGGGCGGGTTTATAGAACCTATTTGCAAGCTTTAAGGCTGTTGGCGAACCCGCCCCTACGGCTAATTGAGAATGGTGCAATATCTCAGTTTTAACTAAACTTACAATTAAATTACATCCCGTTAAAACACGATCTATGACCTACACCACAGCCAAATTACTTAGCTTTGAGGAGTTTATCGCCCAATATGGGGATAATACACGCTATGAACTAATTGACGGAGAACTCAGAGACAGGTCACCTACGGGCCCTCACGAAGCTGTTGCCGGGAGTATTGCGGGTAAAATTTATGTCGAAATCTTTCGGGATAACTTCAACTGGTTGGTGCCTAAAAATTGTCTAATCAAACCACTCTATGCTGAAGCTACAGCGCTGCGTCCTGACGTAGTTGTTTTAGATAAATCAGAACTCGGTCAAGAACCCCTTTGGCAAAAAGAACCAGTTATTTGTAACGGTAGTACAATGAAGCTTGTTGCTGAAGTGGTCAGCACTAATTGGCAAGATGATTATGCCAGAAAAGTGGAAGAATACGCTTTCTTGAATATCCCAGAATATTGGATTGTGGACTTTCGGGGCTTAGGTGGTTGGCAATTTATCGGCAACCCAAAGCAACCGACTTTCACAGTCTGCCAGTTAGTTAATGGTGCATACCAGCAGCAACAATATCGCTTGGGAGATACTATTTCTTCTTACCTGTTTCCCAATTTACAACTGAGACTCGACGACATTATGCCGACTTGAAAGTCTGGTAAGCTGTCGCCGCGAACTTAAATGGTATATTCGGGCGTTGCTCAAAGCCACCCAACAAGAGTGGGATTGTTTTTTGACATATAATAATTTAAATGCAGAACAGCTTATCGAGCGATCGCACCTTGGGCAAAAAAGGCAATCTAAACTTATCACAGAAATAACGTTAACAGTATTTAATGCTTTATGAATGTTGTTTGAAACCCAGAACTTGATTGAGGTTCGCATGATGACACAGACACTCTTACAGCCAGTAGACCAACGGTTCATTCAGTCCGGGATTAGCTGGGAACAGTTCAAGCTAATTGAACAGGGGTTTTCTGACTCCCCAGGGACGAGGTTGTTTTATTACAAAGGAGAGGTAGAAATATTGGCAGTTTCCCCAGAACACGAATTTTTTAGTCGGACAATTTGTACGCTGCTGTCTATCTACTGCGCCGAAAATGAAATTGAGTTTTCACCTACGGGAAGTTTTACCCAAGAAAAGGAAGGGGTAGTGTCTGCACAAGCTGATGAATCTTACTTTATTGTCCGACGCATAACCCCAAATTCTCCCCCAGATTTATGTATCGAAGTTATCTTCACTAGCGGTAATGTCAAAAAATTGCAGCGCTATCGAGTATTGGGAGTTGCTGAAGTCTGGTTTTGGGAGGATGGTGTATTGGCTATGTATCGCTTGGGTTCTGAGGGTTATGAAAAAATTTCTTCAAGTGTTGTTTTGCCAGATTTAGATATTAATTTACTGTGTCGCTGCTTGCTGATGGCTTCGAGTGTGGAAGCGATGAGGGAGTTTAGGAGGGGGATTTCTGGTTAAGCTATTTTCCTATGATTAACTTGATTTTAGTATGTTGAACGATCGCCAGCTTAGTAGTGCGGCCAGGATAATAGTACAGGTAAACACGGCGATTAGGGCGATCGCAGCGGTAGAGGGTATAGACAGAATGGGCCCGCCGTATTTGATGGTGAGGGAGAGGGCGATCGACATCAAAAATACTTTTAGGATAAATGCGGTGTTTCCGTCCATAGAATTAGCCTGTAGTTGTATAATTTGGCATTGAGACTCTTATGGCTAATTTCTGGACGGGGCGTGGGGTTGGGAGGTAAGTAGAGAGCGATCGGACGAACTTACCCAACTGGCAGCGCGATCGCACCTAACAAATTTTTTAACAGGAAAGCGGCAATGAATGTTGTTTTAAACTCAGAAATCCCATAGCGATTAAATGATGATAGAATGCAGTAATAAAAATCCATCATAAATTCCATGACGCGATTCATTCACGATCGCTTTGCCAAAGAATACCTGGAAGAAATGCTCTCTCCCATCGGCACAGTCAAGATCGGTCGCGATGTGACCAGCGAAGTCCGAGAAATCGATGTCTATTTCACTCCCGGCACCCTAATCCCAGAATACACACATAATCTAGGATTGTTGGGAAAAATGGCAAACACAACTGCAATATTTGAACCGTTTCGTAATCCGATAACTGTCAGCGAAGTCTGGAACTGCACCAGTAAGTTATTCGATTTGCGAAGAGAATTAGAGCGGCAGGCAAGAAGAGAAAATACTCGCTATGATGATGCTAAGTTGCCGTTCCTGTGGATTTTGACACCGACAGCATCAAAATCAATAGTGTCTGGTTTTGGTGGAATGCCAAACCTCTCCAATTGGCTGGAGGGAATCTATTTTTTCCCGGAGCACTGGCAAGGGGCAATTGTGGTGATTCACCAGTTGCCAGAAACACCAGAAACCCTGTGGTTGAGGATTTTGGGTAAAGGGAAAGTGCAGCAAAGGGCGATCGCCGAATTGAGCGCTTTAGGCACGGACGATCCGCTGCGGATGACTGCCTTAGAGTTATTATATAGGTTGCAGTCAAATTTAGTGACCGATGCCCCACAGCAATTAGAACCAGAAGAGCGGGAGTTAATTATGGCCATTACACCACTTTTTCAACAACAAATACAAGCAGCACAACAACAAGCTAGAGAACAAGGGCTGGAACAAGGGCTAGAACGAGGCAGACAAGAACAGCAACGCTTAATTTTATCAGATTTTCTGCCAGGGAGATTCGGAGAATTAAGCCCCAAAATGAGCGTGTTTTTAACGCCTCTATCCAAGTTATCGGCGACGGAATTTACTCGGATGCTGCTGGCGATATCAATGCTGGCAGTCGATGAAGCAGGAAAGCAACAAGCGGTGAAATTGTTGGCGGAATATGTCTTGAGGATGTATTTTAATGAATCGGTAGATATTCTGGCTATAGCAGTTAGCAATTTACTAGAATTGCCCGTGGTCGAATTGGCTGTGTTGGTAGAAGAACTGCCACAGTTATCGGCTGATGAATTGAGGGCAAGATTATAGAGTTTTTGGAGGAGAGCGCTCTACAAATCCTCTGGATTGGGAGGTTGAGTTGGGGGCGATCGCTCCGAGTTAAAATGGGCAGCAGGGGGCGATCGGTTTTCAGACTATTATTGCAAATATGTGTTGCGGTCCGGCGGGCGATCGGCTATTTTCTGAGATACTAGGATAATTTGCCAGCGTTGAGTGTAATTGAACATGGATCACCAAAATTTAGAGTTAATAGAAAATATTCGCCAGCAATTTGACAATACTCCTTATCCCAGAATCCCGCTGGAACAATCTCCAAAAGACAACAGTGAATTGCTCTACCTTCATAATCTTGTAACTGCTTACTACTTCAGAAATAGAAGAGTTATTAATACAGAAGGTAAAGTTATCCTCGATGCGGGATGCGGCACCGGTTATAAATCCTTGGTTTTAGCTATAGCCAATCCTGGAGCAAAAATAGTAGGCATCGATTTATCCGAAGAATCTGTGAAACTAGCTGAGCAACGTTTACAGTATCATGGGGTTGCTAATGCAGAGTTTTATGCTTTGAAAATAGAAGAATTACCAAGTTTAGGGTTACAGTTTGACTATATCAATGCTGACGAAGTTCTGTATCTCTTGCCCGACGCTGTTGCTGGATTGCAAGCGATGAAATCAGTTATGGCGACCGATGGCATCATCCGCACAAACCTTCACAGCTCAAATGGTAGAGCCGAAGTATTTCGCGCTCAAGCTGCTTTTAAAGCAATGGGATTAATGAATGGATGTCCAGGAGAATTGGAGATAGAAATAGTCCGGGAAACAATGGAAGCCTTGAGAGATGAAATAGGGATCAAGGCGGCAGGGTGGAATGCCGATTTCGCACAGGATGAGGGATGGATTATGGTTAACTATTTATTCGTGGGTGATAAAGGTTGTACCATTCCTGAAGTGTTTGCTATGTTGAGAGGTGCTGATTTAGAGTTTATCAGTATGGTGGCCTGGCGCCGCTGGGAGTTGATGGATTTGTTCAAAGATCCAGATGATTTGCCTCCGTTTTTGGCGATGAGTCTGCCAGAAGCTTCTCTGGAAGAGCGGCTGCATTTATTTGACTTGTTACATCCCCTGCACCGTTTGTTTGATTTCTGGTGCGGCAATCCCGCGAGAACTCAGGCTTTTGTGCCAGTTGCGGAATGGACGGAAGCTCAATGGCGGGAAGCACGGGTACACCTGCACCCTCAACTGAGGACTTCCCAGATTAGGGAAGACTTGAGTAATTGCATTGACAGCCAGACGCCGTTTGAGATTAGCCGTTATATTATTGTGCCAACTCTAGGGCCGGTGGCGATCGAGAGTACAATGGCGGCTTGTTTGCTACCTCTTTGGGATGGGCCACAGTCTGTGGTGTCCCTAGTAGAACAGTGGCTCCAAATCCGCTCGCCGATCGGTGTTAACCTAGAGTCTGTTAGTGATGAGACTGCCTTTGAGGAAGTCAAGGAACTGTTGATTAGGCTGGAAGTCTTTCTGTATGTGCTTTTGGAGCATTAGAGCCAGTAGTTGAAAAAAAAAATAGTTTGGGGTGATATTAAAGTGCGGATAACTGGGTAAGTTACATATAAGAGTTAGAAATCAAGCATCCCACCCCTCACGGAGAAAAGACTTATGAAGACTGAATTTAAAGCCAAGTTCCTGCAACAGCTCAACAAAAGAAGACAGGATCAAGGTTTCACCCTGATTGAACTGCTGGTTGTTATCATCATTATCGGTATTTTGTCGGCGATCGCTTTGCCTTCCTTCCTCAGCCAAGCAAACAAAGCGAAGCAGTCAGAAGCCAAGCAGTACGCTAGTTCAATTAACAAAGCTCAACAAGCAGTCTATGCAGAAACTAGCACTTTTACCGATAAAATGACTTCGTTGGGTCTTGGTCTGAAAACTTCCACCACTAACTACACATACACACTCTCTACCGTAGCTGAGGGAGCTCATGTTCTTGCAACCCCACTTGCTGCTCTTAAGGGATATTCTGGAACTGTAGGTTTAGTTCCGTCGGGAGAAGCAAAAGGTACTCAATCTGTTCTTTGCGAAAGTGTCTCAGCGGGTACGGCTTCAGTAGGTGTTGCTGATGGCGCCACGGTCAACTGTAATACTGCCATGACACTAGTTACCAAATAATTCCTGAGTGCAAATGTTACGACTGAGTTCTTAGGAAAAAGCAAGAAGCGGGTAGTCGCGTGCGTACTATCCGCTTTGGTTTATTTAGTAATACTCTGGTTGATTTCTCAGAGATTTTTTTTATGTAGGCTTACCCTATGGTTGATCAGAATTTGTCGGTTATGGCATCAGATTGGCAGGAGCAAGCTGCTGAATATTTCCGATATGGTGATTATCTTCAAGCTGCAAAACTCTATGAAGCAGGGATTAATGTAGAACCTAGTGTCAAGTCCTACTACTGGCACTTAGGATTGATATTGCTGTTGCAGGGACAAGAAACAGAAGCTCAAACAACTTGGCTGTTAGCAATGGCTGAGGGTAGTTCGGAAGAAATCGAACAATGGACAGAGGATTTGGTACAGGTGCTACAAGCTGAAGCTGAGCGACGGCGATTAGAGCTAGCAGATTATTCATCAGCTTGGGTAATCCGGCAGCATATCAGGGAAGTTAACCCTAATTATATTAACAATCTGTTGCATTTAATTGGGTTATCCACCTTACTGGGCAGATATACAGGAGATGAATTGAATGAGCTAGGTGTAATTGAGCTGCTCAAATCAGAAGCTGGAACCACCACCGATTCTGAGTTATTACTGCAAGTTTGGAAAAATGTTTTAGAACAGGCTCCTCTTCACCCATCCTCTTTTAATTTAACAGAAGCCTGTCTCCCTTATATTAAAGAAATCATTCCTTTTTTAGATAATTTGATCGAGTTTGTCTACAATACGGCTTACTCAGCCAAGCAATTTGTTCTAGCGACACGTTTTACTGAACTAGGATTATGTTTAGAACCAAAGAATCCAGAATTATTACGAACTCTCTCTTGTCTTTATCAAGATATTTGTGAATATTCTAAAGGGATTGAAACTGCCAAGTTATGTTATTCAGTCATAGATAAGTTAGCGGATAAAGTTTATGCTAATCATCTGATTATGCGTGGTTTAATGAGCGCGGGTGGTTATTGGGATGAGTTTTGTTCGGTCATGGAGACTCATAAATCTCTACTTGCTGCTTTACACGAAGAACAACCTTCCTCCCTCACTTCAACTGCGACAATCCGCTTATTTAGTTCTTGTTTTTTCTTTCCGTACTTTCAGGATCGGCCTGAAGAGAATGGAATAATTAGGAGCCAAATTGGTCAAATTTGTCAAAAAAATATAGAAAACTATGCGAAAGATCAAGTAGAGCGATATCGCCAAAAACGTTTTTCTAATCCGAAATATAATAAAAGTTCTACGAAACGCTTAAAGATTGGATATATTTCCTATTGTCTCCGCAAGCATTCTGTCGGACATTTAGCCCGGTGGTTATTTCAGTATCATAACCGCGAGTTTTTTGAAATCAATACTTATTTATTAAGTTCGGAACAGACAAATGACCCTTTGCAAGAATGGTATATTAGTCAATCTGACAAGGCGTATAAATTGCCCTTAGATAGTAGTGGGACAGCAGAACTGATTAACAAAGATGAGATTGATATTTTGATCGATCTCGATAGTCTGACTCTGAATAATGTTTCTGAGATTATGGCAATGAAACCAGCACCCGTACAAGTCACCTGGCTTGGTTGGGATGCGTCAGGAGTACCAGCAATTGATTACTACATTGCCGATCCTTACGTTTTACCAGAATCCGCTCAGGATTACTACACGGAAAAGATCTGGCGTTTACCTCAAACTTACATAGCAGTAGATGGTTTTGAGGTAGGTGTGCCAACGCTGCGTCGGGATAATTTGAATATTCCTAGTGATGCTATTATATATCTGAGCGCTCAGAGAGGATATAAATACAATCCGAATACGGTACGGCTGCAAATGCAAATTATGCAAGCAGTACCCAATAGCTACTTCATTGTTAAAGGATTAGCGGATCAAGAAGCCCTCCAAAACTTTTTTATTAAGATTGCAGAATCTGAGGGTGTGGCTGGGGAGCGTTTGCGATTTCTTCCCTTGGTATCTTCAGAGGAAATTCACCGAGCCAACCTAGCTATTGCTGATGTGGTACTCGATACTTATCCTTATAACGGAGCTACAACCACAATGGAAACCCTGTGGATGGGCATTCCTATAGTAACCCGCGTAGGACAACAGTTCTCTAGTCGCAATAGCTACACGATGATGGTGAATGCAGGTGTGAGTGAGGGAATTGCTTGGACAGATGAAGAATATGTGGAATGGGGAATTCGTTTAGGAAAAGACTCTTCTCTGCGACAGCAAATAGCTTGGAAATTACGACAGTCACGGCAAACAGCACCTCTGTGGAATGGGAATCTGTTTGCGCGGGAAATGGAGAAAGCTTATGAGCAAATGTGGCAAAAATACTTAGATTCTTGTAATTAACCGTTCAATTCTTTACTTCTAATAATAGTGAGGCTTCAAGTAGGTATGACCGACGATATAATTATTCCGAGAGATTCAATGACTTGGTCATTATTCAATGTAAAGCAACTGGGCTTTGAACCTAAAACAGTTATTGATGTGGGTGCTGCATTAGGAACATTTGCACTTTATGAAGTTTTTCCTAAATCAAGCCATTTTCTGATTGAACCCATCCAAGAGAACGAACCTTATCTCGCACAACTATGTAAAACTCTTGAGCGTGCAGAGTACATCATGGCTGCTGCCAGCAAAAAATCTGGGCTGGTTAGGCTCGAAATTAATCTCAACTTAGTACACTCTTCAATTTCTGACTCTTCTGAGGGGAGTGATTCTGAAGAATTAGAATTAAGGACTGTACAAGCTATTACCCTAGATGAAATCTGTAGAGAACACCGATTAGAATACCCTTACTTAATCAAAATAGATGTTGATGGCAGGGAACTCGACGTGCTAGAAGGGGCTATTCAAACTCTTGAGGCTACAGATTATTTGATTGTAGAAGCAGCTCTGTTTGGAAAAATTCATGAGATCGTTAGTTTTATGAAATCACATGGATTTGTAATCTATGATATTGTTGACCTTAGCTATCGCCCATTAGATGGAGCATTATGGCAAGTAGATATAGCTTTTGTCAAGGAATCGGGTTGGTGGAGAACCAGTAATCGCTACTGTGCCAACCAAGAGCAAGAAGAAGAACTGAAAATATCCCTCAAACGTTATCGAAAAGAATTAATTACACATATAGAAAATTTAACAGAACTCAAGTTTTTACAAAAGACTGCTTTGAGTGAACCTACCACTTTGCAGCAGCAAGCGTATGAATGTTTGATTCAAGGAGATTACAGTCAGGCTGCAAACTTCTATGAGCAGGCGATTCACGCGCAGCCGGAGAATAAGTCCCTGCACTGGCATTTGGGGTTGACATTGCTGTTGCAGGGACAAGAGGCAGAAGCTCAGACGACTTGGCTGTTAGGGATGACGGAAGGGGATGGGGAGCAAGTTGATTTGTGGACAGCAGAGCTGGTGCAGGTACTAGAAGTGGAAGCGAAGCGGCGACAGGCTCTGGGCGACTATCCAGTGACATGGATAATCCGGCAGCATCTGCGGGAGATTTGTCCTACAAATATTAACAACCTATTGCGCTTGATTGAGCTGTCTATCTTGCTTGGAAGGTATGAAGGAGAAGAGCTATATTCTCTCGGTGTCATCGAGATTTTGAAGTCAAAGGAATCGGCTGAGGTAGATTCTGAGCTGTTGATGCAAGTGTTGAAAGGGGTTTTAGATTGCGATTTGTTGCACCCAGCCGCGCGAGAATTATACGAACACACTTGGAAGCGATCTGCTAAAGCAAATTATTAGCAGAAAGCCACTTATCTTTTTTAATCAAAGAACAGTACAGAATGATATTTTGTCATTCAATAGGCTTATAAGCTGTTGCCCAAAGATTGAGGTTTTCACTGTGGACTTCAACGGGATGGAAACCAACTTGCCGCATTTTCTGAGCGAGACTTTCCTGTGTGAAACCCGTGCGATGTGCCATGTAGTATTTACCTTTGGCGAGATCTGTACCCAAACCATAGAGAATATCAATTGCAGCAATTGGGCCAGCAGGAGAAAGGTAGATAGGCTCCTCTAAGTTCCCTTGAGCTACATACTCTGCTACTTTCTGGATATCTGGCAAGGTGATTAAAACAAATCCACCGGGCTTCAGTACGCGGTAAAATTCAGCTAAGGCGATCGGCACTTCGTGTGGATAGATATGCTCAATATTATGGGATGACCAGATTGCATCAACCGACTGGCTGGACACCGGACTCATATCTGTAATAGAGCTAATAATATCTGGCTTTACATTTGGGTCAATATCAAGCCGCACTTCCTGCCATTCATCAGTTTGGAAAGTGTCATGCAAGCCTGATATGGAATAAGGCCCGCAGCCAACATGGAGAACTTTTTTCTTAGCTGTTGACAATAGTGGCGGTGTTTTTGCATCAGTGGTTAGCTTGTCTGCCACAACCTGTCGGTAGAACTGCTCAAGCGCTTTGACACAGGTTACGTCTTCGTAGAGATTAGCATGGCGATCGCTCATCTGCTGGGAGAGAGTATGTCGCCATTCCGCATCTAATCCCAATTTTATAGCGATGTCAATATACTCTGCCTCATCTTGGGCAATCGTATCTGTTAGACCTAGTATTTTTAGCATCCCATAGGATTGACGGCCGCGCATCAATTCGCCTGGACAGGTGACGATGGGCAAATTACAAGCGATCGCTTCTAGGGTAGTAATGCCTCCCGACCAATTAAAGGTGTCTAGGAAAATATCCGCAAGCAGATTAAGTTGCCAGTAATTAATGATAATTTGCCTGGGTAAAATGATGCAGTAGTCTTCATTTTTCAAGCCATACTTAGCAAAAGCTTGTTTAAGACGTTGCTGTAATTTCTCAGTAATCAGGGGGCTTTCGTGAGCTACGAAGACGAACTGAGATTGAGGTACTTTTTGAGCAATTTCTGGGTAGATATAATCATACTGCGGGAGATACTTAGACAGAGATTGACAGGATAGATACACTACTCCGTCATCGCGCAGTAGAAAATCCGCTCTTTTTTTTGTCAGTGTAGGAATGATTGGTTTAGTACAAGACATTCCTAACTTAGGCAAGCGGATTAGTTGTTCAGAGTAATGCTCCGCAGCATTCTCTGGTTCCATTGCCTCACTAGATAGGAAGTAATCTATCGTTGGCATACCCGACGTAACAGGATGTAACCAGCTCGTACATTGGATGGGGGCAAGTCGCAATCCTGCCATTTGTATCATCTGCGGGTGCATCCCAATTTCTACAAAAACCAGGATGTGCAATTGGTCTGAGACAATTTGTTTACAAACGCCTTCTAGATCGCCTGTAATCTCATGAAAAACATCGCTATAAACTCGAAATTTTTCAGTTAGGGCATCCTCTTCAGGGTTGATATGGTAGCAATACACCTCAAATTGCTGGCGATCGCAGTTGCGAAGCCAGCCAAGCAAAAGTTTGCCTACCCCATTGCCCCGCATACCATGAGAAACATAACCAATGCGAATTTTCTCTTTTGGGTTGAGAATAGGCATTGGGCGAGGCAAGACCCAGCGGGGATAGTTAGCAGCCATGATTCTATAAACTAACTGTCCATACTGTTTTTGTAACTCTAAGTCGTTACTACCTTGGTATTGAAGTAGAAAGTTTTGATAGCAACTGATCCCCTTTAAAGAATTCTTTTTCTTTTCAGCATTTTCCAAGGAGATTTGCTGACTAAAATTATGCAACCCCTGAACGAATCGCTGCCGATAAAACTTAATTTCTTCTGGGGAATCATAAATAACCGGCAGTAGGAGTTCTGCTTCTCGATTTAGTTGTAAAGCATTTGGCAGAAGTTTTGAAGCATTCCTAGCCACTGCAATCGCTTCCTGTGTCCGCCCAGCCTTTTGCAAGGTTAATATCCATGAAAAGTAAAGGTTCTCTTCCTTTGGGTATAAACTGGTGCTATCTTCATAAACTTTCAAAGCTTTATCATATTGGTCCGTTAATTTATAACAGTCAGCCAAGGCCATATAAAAATCTATATCTCCCGTTTGAATTTCGAGAAATTTGTTAAAGTAACTAATCGCTATTTCATGTTTATTCTGTCGATAAGAAGCATACCCTAAGTAGGAATAGGCTTGAGCTTTATCATTTTTAGCTTCAAATGCTAGACCTAGATTATTGAGAATGTCCGGATAGCGTGGTTTGAGTCTAAGGGCTGTTTCATAGGCTGCGATCGCCTCATCAATTTGCTGTCGCAACATCAGAATGTTACCCAAATTCAGATAGCCACCAAAATGTTCTGGATTAGCTCTGATCGCCTGACGATAAACTGATTCAGCTTGCTCGATTTCACCCGCTTCCGCAAGGATATTACCTAAATTGTTATAAGCTTGGATATTCTCAGGATGTAGCTGGATCGCCTCTTGATAAGCTCGAATAGCTTGCACGCGATCGCCAACAGCTTCTAGCACCACACCTAAATTATAATGCCTGATAGCTTTGAGCGGGTCAATTTCTATAGACTTGAGCAGCAACAATATTGCATCTTGATATTGCTCTTTCATGTAATAGAGGGTACCCAAATGGAGCCAAGCATCTGCATTGTCTGGTTCCCATCGCAAAACTTCTTGATATTTTTTTTCAGCTTTTTCTAGATTGTCGCTCGACCAAGATAAAAATAATTCTTCATCCTGTGGATTGACAATTTTACCCTTATTTGCCGGTGTTATTGCACCAGAGCAGTGCAATTCTACGGCTTCGTTATGTAGAGTAGCTATAATTTTTTGACGCTCTTCTTCTTGCAGCTTATCTAAGGATGCAATGACTGCTTGATTTCGTCTCGCTCCGAAAGTTTCTCCCTCCTCTTGATGCTTTCTAGTCTTATCCCAAACAAAAAGTTGCACGCCCTTCCAAATTTTATAGTTATCAGAGCCGTCCGCCTTATCTAAAAGTAACTGGCATTCAGGATGAGCAGCTAAGAAATCCCAGTTAGCTTGTTGCGGGGCTGACCAATTGCTATTGCTGACAAGAATGAGCGCTCGCTCAGCCAAGAAGGGTCTTACCAAAAGTAATCCCATTAAATGCGATCGGTAATCGTGCGCTCCATCATAAAAATAAAAACCAATTTTATCTTCAGTCTCAAGTCCACCCAGTTCGGAGAAAAACTCTTCAAACTCTTGCGGACATAGAAAAACTTGCTCTGACAAATTGAAACTTGATAAATTTTCAGTCAATTTTTCAAAACTATCCCCGAAAGTATCAAATTCCGAGAAGTTATCCACTGCATAAGCCATCTGTTCTGGATGATCCAGAAGGGCTGCAATTAAACTTGCGCCTTGGAAGCATCCTACTTCACAGTAAACCTCATTAGGTTCCAGGCATTCCACAGCAAAATTGACCAACTGCATAACATTTGCTGTTGTCATACCTGTAACTTGGTTCAGGATTTTCTGAAACCGATCAGACTTGGGAAAGGCTAAACCTTGTTCCCAGTTTTCATACAAGCTAGGGAGTTGCTCGAAAAATCTTTGATAATCCATATTTTTCAAAAACGTAGGTATTGAGTTCGTTCTCTAAGTTTCTCAGATGGTCATTGCCTACAAACTGTCTATTTGCCATAGGGCAAGATTTTCTGCCTTAGCTTGAGCGATCGCCTCTGTGTTCTCATTTTCCAAGACGATTCTAGCGTGAAGGCGAGGCATTAGAGCTTCCCACTGGATTTTGCTAAACTCTCCACTGAGTGCAATTTCAGGACCCTCAGAAACGTCTAAATCTTCTTCCATAAGAAGATTCATGGCAACACTAGATAAAGCTAGATTAGCATCTTCATCAGAAATATTGCTGTTGTCTACAAGTAGAGTTATCTTGCTCTTATCTGGATGAACTGCGACCGCTGCGATCGCACTCGCTAAACCTGGCAAGAGTAATTCTTCTGGCTGACTCCAATCTGGAAAAATAATCAGATTTATCTCTCTCAAATTGAGTCTTTTCGCCAGAGCATTTGACTGGTATTTTCTGAAAATTTCTTGGAACAGCCTGCCGATTTCAGCGGAGTAAGAGCGGCTGTCTAGAAATCCCGGATTTCCCTGCATTTTTTGCTTAACCTGAGCACTCTTTTGGTGCCGAAATTCAGGGTGAGTTCCGAGGCCGATAGCTAATTGGAGGTAAGACTCTTCACTTTCGGCAACTAAATCTGGTATGCCTAGTTGTTGTAGAAGTGCTGCACCCATTACAGAGCGGAAGCAAGCTCCTTGTCTTGCTACTATAGGTAGACCAACTTCCAAGGGGTCAATCAGAGATGTTGTTCCTGAAAAGGGATGGGAATCAAGATATATATCTGCCAGCTTCAGGTATTCTTTGATATCATATCGGTTTGGTACAGGTGTAGGGTCTAATATCAGCAAACTATCTGGATCTGCACCGTGCTGTAAAAAGGCTGCATTTAGACTCTCTATAAAGACTTGCTTGGGATAATAATTGGACCAGTTTGGCCCAAACGGATAAAGAACTAACACTGAGTTCGGGACAGCAGCTACTATTTTGGCCCAAGTATTACGCAACTCTGGAATAATTTTAAACAGGTTAGCTCCTGAGATAAAAACTACTGCGTCTTCTGCTATACCGAGGCTTTCCCGATTTACTTTTGTACTAGCTAGATTTTGCTCATTTCCATAACTAAAGCAATGTGCAGAACCATCAAGTTTTAATAATTCCTCCTGGTAGTGCTGTTCTGCATCTTCAAACGATTCGGTCAATTTACCAGAAATATAATAATCTATATTCCGTATTCCTGTGGTTACTACTGAGGCAACACTGGTTACTTGAATTCTTGCCATTCGGTGCAGCGCTAGTAAATATATTTGGTTAGTGACTGCTGTCACATTTGTGGCAATAAACAATATGTCTAGGTCGTCTTCCCGAATTAATTTGACCTGTTCATTTAAATTTTTCGGCAGCAGCTTAAACGAATTAGCGCAGCTTTGACAATATTCCTCTAGGGGATGCCCATTGCTCATTAAGGAATACAAAATAACTTCAAAATCTCGACTGATATACTCATACACAGGCAGTGAGGCAAAGGTTTCTGCTGCTGGCGTGAAATGTGAAGCCAGGATACCCAGCCGAATTTTTTTTCTGGTTAAAGAGCGCTCAGCAATTTCCCAGTCAACTTCCTGTCCTTCTTCTTTGAGAGCAAATGCTATAATTTCCGAACGTTTAATATAAATGTCTTTAAGATTAACTTCATTAAAATAAAGAGGTATGAAGGATGTGATTTGTAAAAATTGACTAGCTACATTACGCCAAAAATCCGAATTTGGATTCGTAAAAATAGAGCGGTGTAAGTAATTTACTATTTCCTGCATATATTTGCAGTAACTATCTGCCTCGCCAATTTCTTGAAAATAGGGTTGACAGTTAAGTATAAATTTCAGATAGTCGTTGAGGAGCCAATGAGGGATGCGAGGGAGATCCTGTGGGAGGGATAAATGATAAGCATTGACATAAAGCATTCCAGCTAGTACACACTGGATAGCTTTTGGATTGTCAAATCCTTTAGAAGAAATTATGGTTACTAGCTCGCCCACAAAAGTCTGTTCACTTGTGGTTAGAGGTTGATTGCAAATTCCACTACCTAGTATTAGTTGATGACCTTTACCGATGTCGCTCAAGTAGACACTTTCCAGCAGAACATCTGCTGTATTAAGCCACAGTTCAGCGATATTCTTTCTGGTTTGACGCAGAGCAGTTAATACAGATTGTTCGGAGGAATCTTTCTGATATTGATCAACATAGCTCGATAGCCCAGTAAGAAACTGAGGCGATATACCGCTGACAGAATAATGTTTTATATGCTCGGGCAAGAGCCATTTAACTTTGGGATCGGGCCGATGTTTAACAGGCTCTACATTCCCTCGCCAAGCCACACCCATGATTTGCATTGTTTGATAAACCATTGTATTCCATCCATTTTGTCTTAGGTAATCTAAGCCTTGGGCGACATCAGGAGATGGTAAATCGTGAAATAAAACTATAGCGTCTGCTTCGGCAACTTTATTAGCAACAATAGCATCTTGGAGGGGACCGGGAGCAGCGTGTTCTCCATCAATAAAAATTAATGACCAACGACGTTGTAATTGAGTTGTTAATTCTTCTACTTTCTGTGGACTAAAGCCAGCTATTAGATTAACTGAGTTCAGTACGCCAGCGCATTGAAGCGAATTGCTTACACTTTCATAAAAATCTGCTCTTCCCAACAAAGGATCGATAACATCTAGCTCAACTCCTCCCAGTGCTAAATGACAAGTTGACCAACCCATAAAGCACCCTATTTCTAGAGCTCTTTTTCCCTTAAATTTCAAAGCTGTATTGTAAAGAATATGGGCTTCATCTCTATTCTGAAATCCTACATCTGGAAAGCGCCTGTCCACATACCAGTTGTGAGGAATACCCTGACGCTGGTAGGGCCAAGGACAAGTTTTTGGGTCTGCTACGATCATGTTTGGAAAGCATTTATCCGGCAGAATTATTGATAGACCTGGTGAAACATAATCTCTGAATGGTAATAAAGCACGTTCTATTACTTCAATAGTATTTGTGACCATTTGTTCTTCCCTAAACATCTTTTCTGCTCGCTTTTTGCACGACTGACCTATTGACCGACGTAATTTTGAATTCGCGCACCAAGCACTAACTGTTTTAACTAAATCTCTAACTGTGCCCTGCGAATCTATTTTTGGATCGGGAAGTAGTTTGCCAGTATCGCCCAAAACTTCGGGAATTCCACCAACTGCTGAAGCTATTACGGGCAGCCCTTTTGCCATCGCCTCTATAATAGCTAGCCCTAATGATTCTAATACGGAAGGCAAAATAAAAATATCAGCCGCATCCATCCAGTCTGAAATATCCCATCGCTGTCCTAATATTTTAACTTGCGTGTCTACTCCTAGTTGCTTTACTGTCTCCCTGAATGGAGTTTCTAAATCTCCAAAACCAGCCCAAACAAAGTAAAGGTTAGACCATACTGAGCTTTGATGAAGCTGTTTAATGGCTTCTATCTGATATTCAAATCCTTTCCTGGGATCTAAGCGAGCAGCCGTAAAACAAACCACAGCATTTAAAGGAATATCAAATTCTTGGCGTAGGCGTTGTCGAGTTGCTGCCTTGGGAGTTTCAAAATACTCACTAGGTCGTCCCCAGTAAATAACTTCTCCCTTATCTTTAGGAAGCCTAAATAGTTCATGCAGTAAATTCAAAGTTTCGCGGGCGATTGCCAAAACAAATTTAGCTTGCTCATAATGATGTGCCAATTCTTCTAAGTAGTCAGTAAATCGCTCGGCTAGATAGGGAGCTGCAAAACCTACAACAGTAATGTAGGGAATTCTAAGTTGAATAGCTACCTGCTTAGCTGCAAAATTAGAGAGGGGACAGGCATCACTAAAGACAATTAGATCTGGTTTAGCACTAGATATAATTCTTTGAGCATCGGATGGATTGGTCAAGGTACGTCCAAACTCATTAACTGTATTGAAATCCAGCCACCAATGTTGAATCCCCAGCTTTTTTTGGCAAGTTATCATTGGGCTGGATGTCTCGGAGTTTACATAAGAGACTTGGTATCCTGACGTTGCTAAACCACATAGAATTGAGTGATCGTATCGTGCACTTCCCCCTATTCCTGGATCATCTGAATACAAAAGTATATGTTGACTTATAACCATTTATTTCTCTTTTACTCAGAATTTTCTAAGTGTTAACTTTTTGTGGGAATCGCCCTTTCCGCTACTTCTTCCCCTTCGCCTGCCCCAACAATACCTTATAATCAGCCCGATCTGGATTCAACTTCACCAACTTCTCCAAAGGCTCGATCGCCCCCACCTTATTATTCATCTGCAACCGCACATTTGCCAACCCCTCCAGAGCCGTCTGATTCTGGGGTTCCCGCTGCAAAACCGTCTGATATCCCCGTTCCTGCGCCGCCAGCAAAGATTCCTGAGAAACAGCCACAGGCGTCGGCTTTTGTTGGTGCTGGCTGCTCAAACCGCTGCTGAACAGACTGAAAATACCAAAAATCGCAGAACCACCAAACGAAACCATTGATACTAACGCAAAAATCTGCTTAATTCGATCGCTCCGATGAACCCGACTATCACTAGATTTTTTCTGTGTACTTTCCATTGCTAACTCTTGGCGTCGCTGTTTTCCAGGCACTCGCAAAGCACCTATCTCTAGATTGCCCAAGTTCGATCGCAAAACGATCGCCCTTCGCCATTTAAAATTTTCGCTGAAACCTAGAAACCATATTAAATGATATTTGTCAAGCAAATTCAATCAATTGTCGGGTTCAGTCCAGGACGCACGGGTGGTCAGAAACCGGGTTTTTTTACGAGAATACTACACTGCGATCGGCAGATTCGGTAAAAAACCCGGTTTCTAGGCGTCGGAGTGCGTAAGCCCTGAATTATTCTATAATTTGACAAAGACGCGCCCGGACGCAGTACCGCAAATACCGAGTCCAGACGACTTCTCCAATGTTGTCAACCCAACACAGGGAGCAATACAATTATGCCAAATAATCCAAACTGGTTGCGTTACGATCCAGACGAAGACAAGTCTCGACATGGAGCGGCAGATCCAGATTGTTGTGAAGAGATGGAAGAAAAGTATGGTTGGAAGCTGATTGAGATTGAGAAAATTGACGGCCCTATTCTAAAAGTTGATTGTGTTTTTCAAGGAAAAACAGAGTTTCCAGACTGGTACAAAGAACTAGAAAGCAAGGAGGATGAAGATGCGTAAATGGATTGTCTTTAGAGCAGACAAGCGCCAACCTGGTTGGGAAAAACGCAAGTTTCAACACACTCAATCATTGACTCGCATTTTGGCAGAACACTTTGACTCTTCTGATGGCCCAATTCCTGAAGTTGGCTATCGCCCCCCAGAATTTGTTCGTGTGGAAGCAGAACACGATCCAACTCGGCACGGTTACAGCACTCATTACCGCACAGGTGAGTGGGAAGTGGCGCGGGTTGAGACTTATACTCCCGATATTCCGATCGGTGAATTTGATATGGTAGTAATCTGCTATTGCCAATATTCCCCTATTGATGCTCCCCTCAAACCCATGCCAGAACGTCAAGTTTCTGTCGATTCCTTTGGAGGCGACAAGGAAGCTTATCAACGTTGGTTAGAGTCTCAAAAAGGCAAAGAATACACTGAAGTGTAAATGATACAGGACTTACGCATCCCCTAATCCTGGCTCCTCTAATTTTTCCTGGTTCTGACGGATCGTCATTCAACTAACAATTTGCTAAAGAAATAAAAGTGCGATCGAATTGGTCAAGCGCGATCGCACCCCTGCATCTTTAGCCGTTATCCTCCGGCAATTCTCCAAATTGTTCTCGATAACGCGCTAGCAAAGATTCGAGTTCAGCAGCACGTTGCCGTTCCGCTTCAGCACGTTGCCGTTCCGCTTTTAAAGCTGAAGCCAATTCATCTGGAATCAATAATTTATCTCCATTATCTTCCCGATAAAACCCAAGAATTTTTCCCTCTATTTCTAACCGCAGTTGCAATACATCGCTGCGATTATCTCTAATTAATTGATACCCCTCTACTCCCAGTCGGTACCCCCGCAATTGTTCGGGAATCCATTCACCTCTAGGGTCAAACAACCAGTATTCCTGAACTTCTAACCTTTCGTACAAGTCTTTTTTATTATTTTGATCTTCCGACTTTGTACCTGGTGAGGTAATTTCAAAAATCACTTTCGGCACTTGACCTTCTTCCCAGATTTTGTAATTATCTCTGCCACCCGGTTCCACATCAAAAATCACCATCACGTCTGGTGCTACACGGACTTTTGGAAAACCTTGAGCGTAGTATAAAAATTGGTTTGCTAAAACAGTAGCTCGACGGTCTGCGAGGTATTGTTTTAAGACTTCTAAAGTAGTTAAGATTGCGTAAACATGGTCGTAAGTTTCTGCCAATGGTTCTCCATCAGCGCTAGGGTATACGATTTCAGAAGTTTGGAGGGTGGGAACGACTGTTGTCATGGTCGTGCTTCCTGTGAGTTGTATATCTATTATAAACTTGTTTTCAGCAACTAAGTAGGTTAATTTAATTAAACGTAAAACGCTCTCGTGCTTGAGAGCCTCGCCTTCTTCAAGAAGTCGGGCTTCTGGTATTATCTATTTTTGACTACACATCCGCAGCGATCGCACTTTTGAATTCCTTAATTGCCTCAACATGACTCGGCATATTAACACACCTGACGAGTAAACCCATATCGAGTTCTGGGAGCAATTGGGAACTTGCAATCTCTTCGTATCCTTGCTGTTTGAGAGCATACAGAGACATTCGGCTGTTTTCCCAAAACCAGACTTCAGGGATTTGCAGCCGTTTGTAAGCCTCTAGCTTAGGAATGAGAATTAAATAAAATCCACTTTTCCTGTTTGTTGTGGGATGGGCGTCCCGCCCGTCCTTTCTGGGCG